>CAYSFQ010000028.1:16061-20334 GCA_964430575.1 uncultured Desulfobacteraceae bacterium | reverse complement strand
GTGGGTTTGCCGAAAGAAGCCGTATCCAGGCCTGCCAGGGGATGGTTCTCCGCATACATGGGTTTGAGTTTTCTTGCGGGGATTTCCGGATAGTATTTGGCAATGGTTTGTTGACTTCTATCGAGCGGTACTTCTTCGATTTCGTAGTCCGTTGTGCCCAAGCCGTTTCCTACCCCGCCGTAAACCTGGGGCTCAATGTCTTTTCCCTTGATGACATTGAGTTTTTTCGTTCCCGGCGCCAGTACATCAAACTCTTCCGCCTCCGAATTGGTGAGTCCGGGGGCTTCGTTCATCATATCGATGCAGGCTTTATCCACGGCCACCGGATCCGTGGAGGCCAGGATGCCCAGGCCGTTCACAATGGGCGTATCCGTCCACCCGTAGCAGTCGCAGGCCGGGGTAATGTCAATGGCGAAATTCATGAAAAAGGCCATGCCGGGATCCTTGGTCATCACGGCGGCCAGGGCCGAATCAGCGATGCGTCTTCCCAGGGCCGGAAGGAGGTCAAATCGTTGAATGGCGCCGACACCCGCCATATTAACGCACAGATTGGCGCAGGAAAAACAGTACACGCACGATTCTTCATCCACTTCGAACCCTTTATCCGTAATGGTGATGCCCCCTTCTGGGCAGCAGGCCTCGCAGGTTTCCCACCACTCGCACGAACGACCTGGGCACAGGTCTGTTTTAAAGATCGGCTTATCGCCTGCCAGTGCGCCGTGCAGGTTCATTTTCCCCCGTTTGCTGGCGCCGCCCACCCCGATATTTTTCATGGCCCCGCCGTAACCGCCCGCGGGATGCCCTTTGAAATGGGCCACGGACAAAATAGCGTCTGCGTCGGCAACGGCGCGAGACACGAATTGTTTTTTCAGGTAATTACCGCGACCTTCAAGGTCAACGATGACGTCGTCGGTTCCCATCCAGCCGTCGGCGATGATGACCGGGCACCCCATGGTGCCCTGGTTGAAGCCGTTCATGTTGGCGGTTTCCAGGTGATCGATAGCCAGGGTTCGGCTGATCCAGGGATGATAGGGCATGGTGGTGGTATCCGTCACAAAGGGCCGGCAGCCCTTTTCCTTAAGCGCTTCCACCAGGGTCCGTACAATAATGGGTCGAAGGTATCCCACGTTATAGGCTTCTCCCATGTGGGTTTTCACCGCCACCAGGTCGCCGGGCTTCAAATTGTCCAACCATCCCGAATGCTCCAGAATCTCTCTTCCTTTGATGGCGATGGATTCCAGAAAACGTTTCGCCCTCGCATCCATGAACCAGATTTTCGCCTTGGCCATATCAAAGTTCCTCCGTAATATATTTTTATATCATCTCAATTCCCCATATTGTCTATCATCCTACAGCCATAAATAGCAAATAGTAAAAGTGGTTCGTGCTATCAAAAATAGGTTTTCTCTCCTTTACCCCAAAAACTTTTTCTTAAACGCTATTGACCTTGACTATATGGATCGATTGAATTAAAAAAACGAGTTTAATCAACTACAATAAACTAAGTCGTGTCAAACAATAAGATCAGAATGGATTTTGTGCAGCTATGGGAAAACCGAGTGCGATTATAGAAGATCGAGAAAACAAAGTGGAGAAATTGAGGGCAAGCGGCGTCAACCTCTATCCTGCGGGTTACCAGGTGGATATAACCGCGGGAGAAATACTGCGGCGATTCGGCGGTATGGATGAAAAGGAGCTGGAGCAGGAAACAGATTGCTACGCTGTGGCCGGTCGAATTGTTTCCAGACGGGATTTCGGAAAAGCGTCCTTTATTCACATCAAAGACAGAACCGGCCGAATTCAGGCATATGTCAGGAAAAACAAGATACAACCCGATCAATTCGATACATTCAAGCTGATGGATATCGGCGACTTCGTGGGGCTAAAGGGGTCGCTGTTCAGAACCAAAACCGGAGAATTAACCCTTGTGGCGGAAGACCTTGCGCTACTTTCCAAATCCATGAGACCCCTTCCCGAAAAATGGCATGGCTTAACCGATGTAGAAACAAGGTACCGGCAGCGGTATGTGGACCTGATCATGAATGATCATGTGCGGGAAGTTTTTGTGACCCGGACCCGGATTATCCAGGCCATTCGTGAGTTTTTCATCGAAAAAGACTTCCTGGAGGTGGAAACGCCCATGATGCAGCCCATTCCGGGCGGGGCCACTGCCAGGCCTTTCATAACCCATCACAATGCCCTGGGGATGGACCTTTACATGAGAGTGGCCCCCGAACTTTATCTGAAACGGCTGGTGGTGGGGGGCCTCGAACGGGTGTTTGAAATCAACCGCAATTTCAGGAATGAGGGCCTTTCCATCAAACACAATCCTGAGTTTACCATGATGGAATTCTATATGGCCTATGCCACTTACGAGGATTTGATGGGTTTGACGGAGGATGTTTTCGGCCACGTTCTTGAACAGGTGATCGGTGGGCAGATGATTGAATACCAGGGAAAGACCATTGACTTTACACCCCCATGGAAAAGGATCTCCCTTTTTGATGCCTTGAGAGAGACGGGAGATGTGGAAGAAAACGTTTTTAATGATAGGGAACCGGCGGCAGCACTGGCCCGGGGCCTTGGCATTGCCGTTCAGGATCGGGACGGGCACGGACAGATTCTAACCAAACTTTTTGATCACCTGGTGGAACCCCATCTGCTCCACCCCACTTTTGTGACCGGTTATCCCACGGAGGTTTCACCCCTATCCAGGCGTAATGACCAGGATCCTTTGTTGACCGATCGATTTGAGCTGTTTATCGGGGGCCGGGAGATTGCCAATGCGTTTACAGAATTAAATGACCCCGTGGATCAGAAAGGCAGGTTCGAAAGCCAGGTGGCGCTCAGGGATGCCGGGGACAAGGAGGCATTGTTCATGGATGAGGATTACGTCACCGCCCTCGAATACGGCATGCCGCCGACAGCGGGGGAAGGAATCGGTATTGACCGGGTGGTGATGCTGCTCACCGATTCGCCCTCCATCAGGGACGTGATCCTGTTTCCCCAGATGCGGCCCAAGGAATAGGCCGTTTCGCCCATGTATGAATTATTCTTAGGACTTCGATACCTGAAAGCCAAACGGAAACAACGATTTATTTCCGTCATTACCATTATTTCCGTGCTGGGGGTGATGGTAGGCGTCATGGCGCTGGTGGTGGTTCTTTCCGTGATGAATGGTTTCAGATCCGACCTCATGAGTAAAATATTGGGTGTGAATTCCCATGTCCTGGTGCTGAATCTCAGCGGGACCTTCAACGGTTACCAACAGGTTGCCGAAAAGGTGGAAAAAATGGACGGGGTGGTGGCCATAACCCCTTTCGTCTACACCCAGGTGATGCTCAATAACTCAGGAAGGGTCTCCGGCGCCGTGCTGCGGGGGGTTGATCCCAAAAGTGCCGCCCGGGTGGTCAGCTTTGATAAAATGATCAAGGAAGGGTCCCTGTCGTCCTTGAGTGAGGCTGAAAATGGCATTCCCTCTATCATCATCGGAAGCGAATTGGCCAAGCAGATCGGTGCCAGCACCGGAAGTCTGGTGACGGTGATTTCACCCGAAGGGAAATTGACCCCCTTAGGCAGAACGCCCAACACCAAAAGGTTCAAAGTGACCGCCATTTTTGATTCCGGTATGTATGAATACGATGCTTCAATGGTATATATTTCGCTCGGGGAGGCCCAACGTTTTTTGGCCCTGGGTGACAGCGTAACGGGGCTTGAGTTAAAAGTGAAAGAGGTTTATCAGTCTGATATTATTGCGGGAAAGATCCAGAAATCATTGGGGTATCCTTACTGGACCAAAGACTGGAAGCTCATGAATCGAAGCCTTTTTTCGGCGCTCAAGCTTGAAAAACTCACCATGTTTGTGATCCTGACCATGATTGTTTTAGTGGGCGCCTTGAATATTATCAGTACATTGGTGATGGTGGTCATGGAAAAGACGCGGGATGTGGCCATTTTGAGGGCCATGGGCGCTTCCGCCCGTAGCATTATGAGCATTTTCATGTTCCAGGGTATTCTGGTTGGCGTCATTGGAACCATCGCCGGTCTTTTCTCCGGGCTCGGCTTATGCCATTTGTTGAGCAGGTATAAGTTTATCAACCTTCCCTCTGATGTTTACTACATTTCCAAACTGCCGGTTCAAGTTTCAGTTTCGGATGTTTCCATTGTGGCCGCGGCGGCGGTGGTCATTTCATTCTTGGCGACCCTTTATCCGGCGTGGTATGCATCAAGGTTGAACCCCGTGGAGTCCTTCCGGTATGAATGATCGCTTAGA
>CAYSFQ010000028.1:13731-15961 GCA_964430575.1 uncultured Desulfobacteraceae bacterium | reverse complement strand
CTCACCCATGTTGACCTTTGATGGGGTGAGCAAGTCTTTCGAGCACCTCGGGTCGACCATTGAGGTTCTTAAAGGGATTGATCTGGAACTCTATCCCGCCGACAGTCTGGCCGTCACCGGCGCTTCAGGTGTGGGAAAATCAACCCTGCTCAACATTATGGGGAGCCTGGATCCGCCTACGGCTGGAACCGTCAAGTTTAACGGTTTAGACATTTATGAAATGGACCAGAGGAGTTTGTCCCTTTTGCGAAACCGGGAGATTGGCTTTGTGTTTCAGTTTCATCATCTGTTGCCTGAATTAAATGCGTTGGAAAACGCCATGATGCCGGCCTTGATCGCCAGATATTCCAGAAAGCAGGCGATGCATATGGCTGAAGATGTGCTTTGCAATGTGGGTCTGGAAAGGCGCATGACCCATCGGGCCGGGGAGCTTTCCGGTGGAGAACAACAGCGTGTGGCCATTGCACGGGCGCTGATTATGAGCCCCAGGTTGATTCTGGGGGATGAGCCTACGGGAAATCTGGATTGGGCTACCGGTGAGGAGATTGCCGAGCTGCTTTTTCGCTTGAACAGGGAGGCGGGAGTTGCCATGGTTATTGCCACCCACAACCAGAAATTGGCGGAAAAGATGTCAAAAAAAATGGAGTTGATTGATGGTCGAATTCGCTAGGTGTATCATGCACTTTATGCTGTTCTTTATTGATAAATATGGAAGAAAGGCCTTCACCTTCTCATCCCAGGCTTTTTTACTGGTTCTCATGGTTCTCTGTTTCGGGGTCGTGGATGCGCCCGCCCGGGAAAAGAAAGGAACTGTCTGTATTCTGCCGTTTCAAGTCAATGCCGCCAAATCCTTTGCCCATCTTCAAGTTGGATTGCAGAAGATGCTCTCATTTAGAATGAAACAAAACGGTTTCAAAACGATTTCCCCCGAGACCATCAATAAAGACCCGATTGTCTTTTCAAAAGTCCTCCGGGATAAAGAGCTGGTTCGCCTGGGAAATCGGTTCTCGGCTGATTGGATGGTGAAAGGGAGTATGACCCAGATCGGCGACAAGGGGAGTATCGACCTGAAAGTCGTTGACGTCTCGGGCAAAAAGATGCCTTTCTTTATCTTTCAAGTTATTGAGGATATGGACGAGGTTCCGGAGTCGGTGAAGCGACTGGCTTTGAGTGTTGAAGATCGGATTACCGGTGTCCCCCAGGTGGATTCCATTCATGTGGCAGGCAATCGGCGAATCGAAAAGGCCGCTATTCTGGCTGTTGTGGGCACGGAGCCCGGGGACAGGCTGGACCTTGATAAACTGGACAAGGACCTTCGCGACATCTACAAGATGGGCTTTTTCAAGGATGTAACCATGGGTGTGTCCGACGGTCCGGCGGGCAAGGTGATTACCTTTAATGTGGTTGAAAAGCCATCCGTGGGCAAGATCGCGTTTGTGGGCAATGATGAGTTTGATGATGAAGATCTTCAGAAAGAGCTTGGGATCAATTTGTATTCCATTCTGGATTTTAATGCCATCAAGCAAAGTATCAATCGCCTCTATGATTTTTACAAGGAAAAGGGTTATTACAATGCCGAAATCAAGGAGACCACTGAAAACCTCCCCAACAACGAGGTTTTGCTGAAATACGACATTAAAGAAAATGACAAAGTTTACATCCTGAAGATCGAATTCAAAGGGAACAAGGCCTATGACAGCGATGAACTCCGGGACATCATGGAGACCCGTACGAAGTGGTTTCTTTCCTGGATTACCAAGGCTGGTATCCTGGATAACAAAAAGCTGGAATTTGATGCGCATAAGATTACCAGCTTTTATCATAATCATGGTTACATCAGGGCCAAAGTGGGGAAACCGAAAGTCTATTATGACGACAAAATCAAGGGATTGGTGGTTTCCATTGATATCGATGAAGGTGAGCGGTATGAGGTTGAAAAGGTGAATGTTGCCGGGGATCTTATCGAGCCCGCTGATGAGCTCTTAAAACACGTCAATATCGGCAAGGAAAAGGTTTTCAACCGGGAGACCGTTCGAAATGATATGATCCGTCTGCAGGATATTTATGCCAACAAAGGTTTTGCCTACGCGGAGATCAAGCCGATCATCAAGGAGGATGATGAAAACCATCTGGCTGATATCACGTACCGGATCTCGAAAGGTCCCAAAGTCCGTTTTGAGCGCATCACCATAACCGGGAATCAGCACACGAGAGACAAGGTTATCAGGCG
>CAYSFQ010000028.1:0-13631 GCA_964430575.1 uncultured Desulfobacteraceae bacterium | reverse complement strand
GTGACGATTTGATGGATTTGAACGTGGACGTCAAAGAGAAGGGAACCCGGACGTTCAGCGTGGGTGCCGGATACAGCGCGGCCTATTCGGCATTTGTGACTTTTGAGATTTCCGATAATAATTTCATGGGGTATGGACAGCGCTTGACGGCTACAGCCAGAATCGGTGGAAGGAATACGGAATTCGACATCCGGTTTCTGGAACCCTGGCTTTTTGATACGCGCCTCTCTCTGGGGGCCGACTTGTATAAGTTTAGCCAGGAATACGCGGACTACTCCCGGTCCAGCTATGGCACCCGAATTTCCCTCGGAGCACCACTCTATTTAGACTACACCCGGATTACCCTCATGTATGCCTATGACCATGCCAATATCAGTGATGTCGCCGCTGAGGCTTCACAGACACTCAAAGACATGACCGGCGATAACGTGACCAGCAGCCTTTCACTTTTTCTCAAGCGGGACAGCAGGGACCGGACATTCAATACCACCCGGGGATCCATTAATGACTTATCCGTCCAGTATGCCGGGGGATTCTTGAGTGGCGATGAACAGTTCACCAAGTATCGTGGAAGAACAGCGTGGTTTTTTCCCCTGTTCTGGAATACGGTGTTTATGGTTCAGGGCCGAGCGGGATTTATTCAGAACCGGGGGAAGTTGTCCACCTATCAGAAATTTTTCCTGGGTGGCATCAATACGGTTCGCGGCTATGATTTCAATACCATTTCGCCCATCGACCCGAACACAGGTGATTATATCGGTGGCGAAAAAATGATGTGCTATAATGTTGAATACAATTTCCCGTTGCTCCAGGAGCAGGGTGTGACGGGTGTCGTATTTTTTGATGCCGGTAATGTGTGGACTTCTGAATCTGATGACGCCTATAATTTCAGCGGTCTTATGAAATCGGTGGGTGCCGGTGTTCGGTGGTTTTCACCACTGGGCCCGCTTCGTCTGGAGTATGGCTGGAAACTGGACAGGGATGAGGATGAAGGCCCCGGAAAATGGGAATTCAGTATCGGCGGGGTAATGTAAATAGTGCCCATCCACAAATGGCTAATTTGCCCGATTTCGTCTTCCTTGAACTCGAACAAATTTTCTCATTCGTGGACGGACACTAAAATAAGAAACCAAAAATGAATTTAAGGGGGATTAAAATGAAAAAGTTTTTTTGGATTTTATTGGGTACGGGGTTCTTGTTTTCCATGCAGTACACAGTCGCTTTTGCCGGCGAGGTCAAGATCGGCGTGCTGGATATGAAACGGCTTCAGCAGCGGTCGTCAAATTTCCAGGTGATTAAGGAAGGACTAAAGAAAAAATATAACATGTTCCAAAAAAAATTGGATGGTGAAAGACAACAGATTGAAAAGCTGGAAAAAGATTTGCAGAAGCAGAGTATGATGCTGAGCCTTGATGCCAAAGAGAACAAGGAAATGGAATTGGGGAAGCTGACCCGGCACTACAAATACATGGTTGGTGAAGTTACCCAGGAAATGAAAGACGCAGAGTTTGAGGCCACACGCAAGGTCGGCAAAGAGATTGAAAAGGTTGTTGAGAAGATCGCAAAGAAAGAGGGTTATACGATCATCTTGGAACAGGGTACCGTGGGGCTTATTTACAACGATGATACCATTGATATTACCGCCCAGGTGATCAAAGCCTACGACAAAATAAAAAAATAGGAGAGAAAAGTCCTTGGAAATACCGTTATTAAAAGTGGCAGCAATTGTGGCTGGGGAGTGCATCGGCCATGAAAATTTTGTTGTTACGGGTATTAACTCCCTTGACCAGGCTGGCCCTTCGGAGGTTTCTTTTTTTTCGGATCGTCGTTATGGTGAAAGCCTGAAAAACACGAAGGCCGGTGCATTGCTGGTTTCTGAGATAAATGACGAATTCAAGGGGCCGCAGGTGGTAACCTCTCATGTGGAACTGGCCTATGCGAAAATCGCGGCGATTTTTGCCATGCCGCCCACCCGGTATCCAGGGATCAGCGCTGATGCCTTTATCGGCGAGAACTGCCATCTGGGAGAAGATGTATCAATTTCCCCAATGGTCTACGTGGGTAAGGGTTCTGAAATCAACGATGGGGCCACCCTCTTTCCAGGGGTCGTTATCGATGAAAGGGTAAAGATCGGCAAGAGGACCATTCTGTATCCCAATGTAACGGTCATGCGGGATTGTGTCATTGGAAATGATGTGATCGTTCATGGCGGTACCACCATCGGGAGTGACGGGTTCGGTTTTGTAAAGGATGGGTCATCATCCGTTAAAGTTCCACAGACCGGGATCGTTCAGATTGACGACCATGTTGAGATTGGTGCCAATAACTGTATTGATCGTGCCGCATTCGGTAAGACCTGGATTAAAGAAGGGGTCAAAACCGACAACCTGGTTCAGATTGCTCACAACGTGGTTATCGGGGAGCATTCCATCATTGTGGCGTTTGCGGGGATTTCGGGGAGCTCTCAGTTGGGACGGGGTGTGGTTATCGGCGGGCAGGTCGGAGTGATTGACCACACAGAGATTGGGGATGGCGCCATGGTAGGTCCCCAGTCGGGCGTGACAAAGTCGATCCCAGCCGGAGGGGTCTTTTCAGGCACTCCAGCCGTCCCGCACCGTCTCATGCTCAAAAACACGGCCATGATCGCCAGACTTCCCCAATTCAGTGACCGTCTCCGGGATCTTGAGAAAAAAGTTCGACGACTGGAAAGCTGTCTTGAAAAACAGGATGAGACGGGTGTTTTAAAAAAGAAGGACGGCTCAGGAAAGGAGTAAGCATCCAATGGAACTCCCCTTGACATATACGGAAATCACCAAAATTATTCCTCACCGCTATCCGTTTTTGTTGGTGGACAGGGTTATCGAACTGGAGTTGAGTAAAAGGGTGGTGGGTATAAAGAATGTAACCATTAATGAACCTTTTTTTCAGGGGCATTTCCCGGGCGAGCCCATTATGCCGGGAGTCCTCATTATTGAGGCCATGGCGCAGGTTGGTGGGATCATGGCGCGGTTGTCCATCCCCGGCGTGATGGAAAAAGAAAACCCAGATCCCATCCGTTTTGTAGCCATCGACAAGGTCAAATTCAGAAGACCGGTGATTCCCGGTGACCAGATCCGATTTGAAATCGAAGCGCTGAGAACAGGCTCAAAGGTATGGAAAGTGGCGGGAAAGGCCCTTGTGGACGGTCAGCTGGTAGCAGAGGCGGTTCTGGTGGCAACCATTGGGTAATTCAGACATCCACCCTTTAGCGGCGGTAAGTCCCCATGCGCGGATCGATTCGGGCGTCAAGGTCGGTCCATTCAGCAGTGTGGGTGACCATGTGACCATTGGCTGTGATACCGTGATCGGGGCTCATGTGGCCATTGAGGGCAATACAACCATAGGGAAGCGGAACCGGTTTTATCCTTTCTCTTCTATCGGCACACCGCCACAGGACGTGGGTTATGGTGATGAAGAGACACGCCTTTTGATGGGGGATGACAATACCGTCAGGGAATATGTCACCATCAATCGCGCCACCACCAAGGAGGATTGGGAAACCGTCCTTGGAAGCCATAACTATTTGATGGCTTATGCCCATGTGGCCCATGACTGTCGCCTTTCGGACTGGGTAATCCTGGGAAACGGTGCCACCCTGGGCGGTCATACCCATATTGGAGAATACGCCATTCTAAATGCTTTCCTGGCGGTTCAGCAGTTTGTGAGGATCGGCGCCCATGCTTTTCTAGGTGCCAAAGCAGGAATTGATCGCGATGTCCCCCCCTATATGATCACCGCCGGCCCGAGGGCCAGACTTTATGGCGTTAACCAGAGGGGCTTGAAAAGAAGAGGCTTTTCTCAGGAAACCATCGATGTCCTGAAAAAAGCGTACCGGATTTTGTGGCGAGATCACAAGCGACTGGATATGGGCATTTTGCAGGTTAAGCAGGAGCTGGAGATGATACCGGAGTTGAAAATTCTCCTCGATTTTCTCGCTGGGTCAAAACGGGGGGTGATTCGGTAATGTCGGCCCCGGATAAAACCATCGGGCTGATTGCAGGTGGCGGGCAGTTCCCGCTGCTGGTGGCGGATGCGGCAAGGAAACAGGGAACGCGTGTGGTGGCTGTAGCCCACTATGGCGAAACGGATGCGGCCTTATCGGACAAAGTGGACGAGATTGAATGGATCAAACTGGGTCAGTTAGGTCAACTCATCAAGACGTTTAAGAAATTCGGTGTCAGTAAGGCGTTGATGGCAGGTTCCATCGCCAAGAAGAAGATGTTTGAAATGCGTCCCGATCTTAAGGGCCTTGCCATTATGACCAAACTGGCCATCTTTCATGACGATGACATCCTCCGCTCGGTAACAGATGAATTTGCCAAGGAGGGGGTTGAGATTATCAGCTCAACCCTTTTTATGCCGGAGCTTCTGGCACCTGAAGGTTGCCTGACCAAACGGCAACCCACCAGGGGTGAATGGACGGACATCCGTTTTGGTTGGAAGATTGCAAAGGAGTTGGGTCGCCTGGATATCGGGCAGAGTGTTGTGGTGAGGAAAAAGACGGTTTTAGCGGTGGAGGCCATGGATGGTACTGATGCCACGATTCTTCGCGGGGGCGCTCTGGCCAAAGAAAAAGCTATTGTGGTTAAAGTCAGCAAGCCTACGCAGGATCTTCGTTTTGACGTGCCTTGTGTTGGACTGGAAACCATTTCTGTCATCTCGCGGATCAGGGGCGCTGTCCTGGCTGTGGAAGCCGGACGTACACTGATGTTTGACAGGTCGGAGATGGTGAAAGCAGCGGACCGGGAAAAGATTGCGGTGGTTGCTGTTGAAAGCTCAAAGCTGTTTTATACTAACAGCTAATGGCTAAAAGCTAACAGCTTCCTGGGAGATAATGGTGAAAAAGAATAAACTTAGAGTCGCGGTGATCGGTGTGGGTCATCTGGGTGAGTATCATGTTCAGAAATATAAGGCCCTGCCCGAAGTAGAACTTGTGGGTGTTGTGGACGTGGATGGAACGCGCGTAAAGGAAATCGCCAGTCGATATGATACAGTCGCTCACGATGATCACTCCCGCATCCTGAGCCAGGTGGATGCCGTGAGCCTGGCCGTCACCACCGAGATGCATTTTGAAGTGGCAAAAGATGTGTTGGCAAACAATGTTCACATGCTCATTGAAAAGCCCATAACCTACGATCTGAAAGAAGCGGACAAGCTGATCCAGATGGCCCGTAAACGGAACCTGGTGTTGCAAGTCGGGTTGATTGAACGGTTTAATCCGGCCATCCAAAAGCTGGAACCCCTGCTCAAGAATCCTGTTTTTTTGGAATCTCACCGAATGAATCTTTTTACGACGCGGGGGCTGGATGTGGACGTGGTTCTCGATTTGATGATTCACGATCTGGATATCGTCCTTCACCTGGTCCAGAGCAACGTAAAAGAGGTCCATGCGGTCGGGATGCCTGTCATTACGGAAAAGACGGACATCGCCAATGTCCGCCTCATTTTTGAGGATGGGACCGTGGCAAATTTGACCGCCAGCCGTGTTTCAGGGAAAATGCTGCGAAAAATACGCGTGTTTCAGCCGGATGCCTATTTTTCAGCTGACTGCGGAAAACGCCAGCTCACCGCCATTAAGCTGGATTCCACAGCCAAAGATGTCAACGATTTTCCTGAAGTTGCCACGAGTAAAGAAATATATGATGCGAGCGATCCGCTGGCCGATGAAATTTCTTCCTTTGTGTTCGCCGTCCAAAATGGTTCGGATCCCATTGTGACGGGAGAGGACGGGCGGAACGCCTTGAGCGTCGCCCTGAGCATTATTCATCAGATTGAGCGAGGCTGTCAGAATTTCGAGCCCATCTGTAAATAAGCGGGATCGCAAACTGGTCCTCCTGGTGGCGGGAGAGGCTTCCGGCGACCTGCACGGCGCAAACCTGGTCCATGCCATCAAACGGATATGCCCCGGAGTCGTGTTTTGCGGAATCGGGGGGAACAACATGGCACGGGCAGGTGTAACGCCGTTCATTAAGTCCGAGGATATGGCCGTGGTCGGTTTAGCAGAGATCTTCGGAAAGTTTCGTATTCATGTAAAGGCTGCCAATATCCTGAAGTCCATTCTTAAACTTCACCGCCCCGATCTTTTGATTCTGATCGATTATCCCGGTTTCAACCTCCATATGGCCCGAATCGCCAAAAAACTGAATGTTCCGGTTCTTTACTATATCAGTCCTCAGGTATGGGCATGGCGGCGTGGCAGGGTTAAGAAGATCGCAAAAAGGGTGGATAAAATGGCGGTCATTCTGCCCTTTGAGAAACCTTTTTTTGAGAAAAGCGGGATTGATGTGGAGTATGTGGGGCACCCCTTGATAGACGCTTTTGAAAAAATGGGAAAGGGATCGCCCCATTTAACAATCAACAATCAACAAGCCGACTCCGCCAAAGTAGCAAACGCTACGACGGCCGGGTCAACAATCAACAATCCGGTGGTTGGATTGGTTCCCGGCAGTCGAAGGGAAGAGATTTTGAACCTTTTGCCCGTTATGATCAGGGCCGGTGAAATTCTGAAAGCCGAATATCCCCATATTCGCTTTGTTCTGCCGCTTGCGGAGACCATTTCATCAGATTGGCTTTTACGTTTCGTTAAGAACACCAAGCTGGATATGGAAATTTATCACGAAGGCATTTATGGTGCGTTGAACCAGTGTCATCTGGCTTTCGTGACATCGGGGACCGCCACGCTGGATGCGGCCATTATGAATGTTCCCATGGTGGTAATTTACAAAGCGAAATCCTTGACGTACCAGGTTGGAAAGCGGGTCATTAAAGTGCCCTATCTAGGTCTGGTGAATCTTGTGGCAGGGGAGGGCGTGGCACCAGAGCTGATTCAGGATGATGTGACTCCGGAAAGACTGGCCATGGCAGGAAAAAGCTTTTTGACGGACAATGAGCTGCGACAACAGACCATTGGTAAACTGAAAATGGTAAAAGAAAATCTTGGCAGGGGAGGGGCGTCCGAAAGGACCGCCCGAATCGCCGCCGGGATGATGGGTTGTTCCGGCCCGGCCGTCGCAGCTGCTGCCGACTCCGCCAAATTGGCTACGACGGCCGGGTTGGCGGAGTCGGCGTAAAACCTGGGAGGCAGGCAAGATGAGCAAAACAATCCTTGTGGTCGATGATGAAACCAGCATCCTGCAATCCCTGGAGGGTATTCTCACAGATGAGGGATTTGATGTTGCCATCGCTGAAAGCGGCCTTGAGGCGTTGGAAAAGATTGAAGAAGTGATGCCTGATCTGGTCCTGTTGGACATATGGATGCCGGGGCTGGACGGGATTGAAACCCTTGAAAAAATGAAGAACCTTTACCCGACGCTCCAGGTCATTATGATGTCGGGACATGGAAATATCGAAACGGCCGTTAAAGCGACCAAAGTGGGGGCCTACGATTATATTGAAAAACCCCTGTCACTGGAAAAACTACTGGTCTCCATCAATAACGCGCTGGCGCACTCCCGCCTTACGGAAGAAGTTCATTTCCTGAAAGAAAAGGAAATGAAAAAGCATAACATCGTGGGGAAGAGCAAGGCCATGGCAGAACTGAAGGAACAGATCCGAATTGTTGCCCCCACCAATGCCTGGGTTCTTGTCTCCGGGGAGAACGGAACCGGTAAAGAGCTTGTTGCCCATACCATTCATCGATTGAGCCGTCGAAGCCGAAACCCCATGATCGAAGTGAACTGCGCGGCCATTCCCGAAGACCTCATCGAAAGCGAGCTCTTCGGGCACGAAAAAGGGGCTTTCACCGGGGCCTCCACCATGAGAAAGGGGAAATTCGATTCAGCCCACGAGGGTACCATTTTCCTGGACGAAATTGGTGATATGAGTCTTAAGGCCCAGTCCAAAACCCTCCGGATTCTTCAAGAACAGAAATTCGAACGGGTTGGTGGTACAAAGACCATTCGTGTGGATGTCAGGGTGGTTGCCGCCACCAATAAGGACTTGGAGAAGGAGATCGAAAAAGGGGCTTTCAGGGATGATCTCTATTTTCGATTAAATGTGATTCCCATGCGGGTTCCGTCGCTGAAAGAGCGGGTGGAAGACATTCCCAGTCTTGTGAAAGAATTCGTTTCGGAATTTGCTCTAAGCGCCAAGGTAGAACCCAAAGAGTTCCCATCCGAAACCTTCGAGCTCCTTCAAAAATACGATTGGCCAGGCAATGTGCGGGAATTGAAAAACCTGATTGAAAGACTCATGATCATGACGCCGGGCGATGTGATTACCAAAAAAGATATACCGGCGCCCTTTAATCAAAGCGCAAAAACCTCTGGGGTAGGAATGGAGTCGGGTTTTAGTTCGGATTCCCTCAAGGAGGCAAAAGGTGAGTTTGAAAAGGCTTTTATTGAGGAAAAACTCAATGAGTACAATGGCAATATTTCTCAAACCGCTGAAGCCATCGGTATTGAGCGGAGCAACCTCCACAAGAAAATAAAGCAATATCACCTGGGCCGTTAAGAACGGACCTACTCGGCCATCGTAGCTACTTTGGCGGAGTCGGCTTGAATCACAAGATTCCAGCCCGAAACGGTCCCCTCTGAGATTTGCAGGGATTTGATGCTGGAAGTGGATGTTCGGGTTGTAAACGTCTCATCCCACCCCGCGTCCAGGTCAATGTGTTTGTCACTGTTCAGGACCAGGTTCTCATTGTAGGTCCCTTGTTGCACTTTTATGGTATAAGTGGCCCCGCCTTCCCAATCAAAGCTATCCTGGATTCGAGAATAGCAGGGTGTGTGGCCTCCGCACAGACCATCGGGTGAAATGTAGATAACGGTTGCGGATTCATATTCATAGGCGCCCAGGTCCGGCGCCGTGCCGGATGGTCTTATGTTTCGCACGATGTCCGGTGTGCAGGAATGAGCAGGCGTACCCGCGTCAATGGCCGGACTTCCTAATTTCAATTGCCAGTTTTTAATTTTCTGGGTGCTCCCGTCAGGGTCCTGAAAGGTCTGGCTGAGGGTTCCCGTGACCGATTGGGTATCATATCCCAGGGATTGCCATTCACCGAATACAAATCCGCCGTTACTTGTTTCAGCCACCTGTCCCTGGTCGGGCAACAGGTTGTAATTTGACACGATGTTCAGTTCGCTGGTGCTGCTGGTGGAAGAGAAGCTGGGCACGGTTCCTTCCGTCAGGATAATGTTGTTCCAGAAACTGTTGCGGTTGGCACCGTAGTTGAGACCGATGCCGTAGTAGGCACCAGAGGGAGTAATGATGGTATTCTGGTAGGCTTCGTTGTCGTTGGAGGGAACGGCGCCGTCCTGTTGAAAAAAGGCAATACCTCTGAATTTGTTCCCGTAAACCAGGTTGTTTTGAAAGGTGGACCAGGTGACACCGTCCAGGTTGATCCCGGTGGCCTCATTATTGTAAACCCGGTTGCTGTCCACCATGGCATAGGAGATGGTGCCGTCACCCCCGGAATTGATATCCCCGTTCATATGAAGTCCGATGGCTGTATTATTATGAAGCCAATTGCCTTTGATGGTGGGATAATCGGAGCTGTCCGCCACATAAATGCCGATCGTCCCGTTGAATGCCTCATTGTTTTCAAATGTGACATGGTCGCTGAGAGAACAGAAAAGATTGGCATGGTTTGCGCCTGACACGATATTATTTGAAATGATGCACCCCTCGGCATGGGTTAACCGAATCCCGCGGCTGTTGGGATCCGAGGAGGCATAGACCGTCAGGTTGTCAATAACGATGTAATCAGCAAAATATATTTCAAGACCGTTTCTGCCGTCATATGCCCTCAGATCAATCACCACACCAGTGCCATTACCCTTAAATGTTATGGGGTCTGAAGCGGTGCCGGAGGTGGTGATGCTGATCTGTTGAGACACCAAATAGGTTCCCGGATTGATCAGTACCGTATCTCCCGCCACCACCGCATCTGCGGAATGACGAATGGTTTTCCATGGGTTCGTCTGTGAACCGTCGTTTGCATCATTTCCGTTCGCGTCCACATAATAGGTGATGCCGCCTGCTGTTGCCGAATGAGGCGCAAGGTTTAAGCACTGGGCCGCCCCAGATGTGAGCAGGAGAAAAAACAGGAAAATGATTACGCGCATGAAGTTTTGGTGCACGATGGTCAGGTTCGACTTTTTTCCCACGCGGTTGTTCCTTCAAGTGGTTCGAGAATTTAGAGGAGCGGTCCCACAAGTTGAGCCACATTTTCCGTGAACCGCTGAAATACAGAACGTTTTCGCCACTCTGTAAGGTTAAGCATGCTGGCGTTGTGGATGTACTTCATCTGCATCTCTCGCACTTGTTTCGTCAATTCCGGATCATATATGAAAAGAGAGACTTCAAAATTAAGCCAGAGGCTTCGCATGTCAAGATTGACCGTTCCGAACACGCAGATACCATCGTCCACTGTGATGGATTTGGTATGCAGCAACCCGCCCTTAAAGGCCGCAATGGTAACGCCGGCACTCATGAGATTGTCAAAAAGAGAACGGCTGGCGTAATGGACCAACCGGGAATCTACCTCAGCCGGTACCACTATGATGACGTCCACCTGGCGGTGGGCGGCGGAAATAAGCGCTGTTATAAGCGATTCATCGGGCACAAAATAGGGCGTGGTGAGCACCAGTTTTTTTTGTGCGCTGTAGATGGTTGTCAGTAGCAGTTGGTGGATAACTTCCGGTCTGATGGCCGGTCCGGAAGGCACTACCTGAACCGGTGTGGTCCCTTTTTCGGGGATAGAACGAATGTCGCTTGTTTCTTCGAGTGCCTTGAGGCCTTCGCCCGTATTCAGTTCCCAATCTTCGATAAAAGTTCCGGCAAGCGCTTCCACGCTGGGGCCTTCCATGCGAATCATGGCATCGATCCATTGGCCCACACCTTCGTCCTGTTTGAAAAAACGGGGATCCACCAGATTCTGGCTTCCCGTGTAGCCGATCTCTCCGTCAATTACAATAATCTTTCGGTGATTACGAAGATCGGCCCGGGTCATCAGCATACGCAGGGGGCCCACCGGCAGGGATTCCACAACATGAATGCCGGAATCTCTAAGGTGCCGGGCCAGTTTACTCCTGACAAAGTCCTTGCTCCCGACGGCATCCACCAGCACACGGCAGATCACACCCCGTTTTGCAGCTCGAATCAACGCTTCTGCCACCTCGTCGGCTTTTCCGCCCACGGTCCAGATATAAAACTCCAGGTGGCAGGTGCTTTTAGCGCGCTCAACATCTTCAATGATGGACGAAAAGACTGTTTCAAAATGGTCCATGAGGAGTACTTTGTTACCCCTCATGGTGGGAAACCCGGCGAGTTTTTCAGCGTGTAGCTGAATGGCTTTCATTGCAATGGGACCCGCTGGTGGTTTTTCGCGGGAAGCACGCTTCTTAAGGGATATCTGCCAGTTTTGGTATAAATCATGGATTTTGGCCGCACGGGCCAGATATTCTTCACCGATGCGGCTTTCACCGATAAAAAAATAGAAGATGGCGCCCGCAAAAGGGACGCTGAATATGACGGTGAGCCATGCCAGGGACACACCAACCGGCCGTCGTCGCATGATGACGCGGATGGAAAGCCCGATGACGATGAGCCAGTGGGCCGCTAAAAACAGAGTGGTGGTAAGGGTGAAATCCTTCATAGCAAGAAGTGGGGCCCCTCAAATAAAGAAAGGTTCTAATGACTGCTTATGGTATTCGATGGGAATCAAAAAGCAACAAAAATTGTAAACTTTCATGTTATGAGGGGTATCATGCTGATCGGATCTCCAGCTCTGTTAAGCCGATGTTAAAAATTTGAGTTATTCCGGCATTTGTGAAGAATGATGCTCCACTATCATCCAGCGCTCGCCATTCCACCGGTAAACGAAAGTGAACCGGGCCTGTACGGCGGATTTGTCTTTAAAGGTAAAGGTATAGATACCGGAGTTGATGGCAAGCTGACCAAAAGTGCGGACGTTTCCCTCATTGATTTTGCCCACCGGCCCTTTAGCCATAAAATGGACAAAATAGTCCTCAATTTCTTCGTGGTTGTGGCGAACCTTATTGGACACGGTCGGAAGCAGAATGCCGTTCGTTTCATAGAGAACTGCGACTTTCTTGGGATCCCCGGTCTGGAGGGCACTGTTCCACTCATCGAAGAGTGCTGTAATTTCATTTTCGTTCATGTTTTATCTCCTTTTCGCATTCTGCCTAACGGTACCGTTCACCAGCCGCGGCTTTTTACAGTCTGGTAAAACCTTTTATGATGTGAAGCTTATCTTCTTTTTTCAATAGGTACAAGACTTATCAAACATGTCAAGACCAACGTATTACCCAGTGTACTTTTCGTTAGACAGTTTGTTGGTCGGGTCCTCTTCGTTTATCATCTGTTTTAGAAGCTTCCGTTCTTGGGTCAGCGGTATACGTCCCGTCAATTGGGCATAACATACCCGTTCGTCATCTTGGTTTGTAAGAAAAGCCTCAGCCTCAGCGTGACCACTTTCTTCTATCTTGGTTATCGTAATGGCGCAATGTATGGTATCGCCGAAATAGACGGGTTTCATGTATTTGAAGTTCATGCCGGTAGCGAGCCAGCCTACTTGTCCACCAAACTCGCAAATCATTGAACCAACGAGAAGTCCATGGCAGATAAGACCTTTAAAACCCTTCAAGTCGGCCCACCGTGAATCGTAATGAACAGGATTATAGTCTCTTGTCATGTCTCCAAAAGATATGGTCTCATCTTTTGTGAATTCACGCGTATAAGTGAATGAGTCGCCCTCCTTAAGCCCGTGAATGGCTCTTATCCGAATCGGATTTGGCATTTTATCTTTTCCCATTAATCCCTGTGTGCAAATCCCCAGTTTCCTCCCCGTGTTCAGGAAATTGCAGCGATCTAGAGTTTCCCGATCGCATTCCTGCCGATGATCATCTTTTCCACCTCTTTGGCTCCTTCGTAAATTTCAAGGACCTTTGCGGCCCGATAGAACCGTTCGATGTCCTGATCGTTGAAATAGCCATAGCCGCCGTGAAGCTGCAGGGCCTCATCCACCACTTCCACGGCGGTTCTGGCTGCGTACATTTTGGCCATGGCCGTGATATTCGTATCGCCTTTTCCCTGGTCCAGAAGGGTGCAGGCTTTGTGGGACAGGGTTCTGGCCAGTTCTATCTTGGTGGCCATGTCGGCGATTTTGAACTGGGTGGATTGAAACGAAGCTATTTTCCGGCCGAATTGTTCACGGCTTCGAATGTGGGTGATGGCCTGATCCAGGGCGCCCTGGGACAGGCCTACCCCGTGGGCCGCCACATATGCCCGGGAATGGTCAAAAAAAGCCATGAGCTGGGCAAACCCGTTACCCCGTTTTCCCACCAGGTTTTCCTTGGGTACCCGGACGTCAGAAAGAAAGATATTGGCCGTGTTGGATGCACGAAGGCCCATTTTTCCGTGTAATGGATCTGATTCGTACCCGGGCCGGTCCGTTTCAACAACGATGATGCTGTGCCGCCCGGATCTTCGTTTTTCCTCCAGATCCGTCAGGCAGAAGACCAGGATGAAATCCCCGGCAGAGCCGTTTCCAATCATGACCTTGCTCCCGTTAATGCGGTATTCATCCCCGTCAAGGATGGCAGTGGTGGCGGCAGAAAGGGTATCGCTCC
>CAYSFQ010000027.1:0-21261 GCA_964430575.1 uncultured Desulfobacteraceae bacterium | reverse complement strand
AGCACCCCGTGTGTGGACGGGTGTTGTGGACCCATGTTGATGATGAGGGTTTGTTCGTCGCCTTCGGTCATTGCCCCTCGGATTTCGATTCTTCAGTTGTCGAATCCACTTCTTCAAAAAACAGAAAATCAGGATTTTTTTCCACGATTTCGCCGGGATCCAGAAGATCTTTCAGGGGCGCCCGGCTTTTATTCTCTCTTATCAGGGGATGATCCGTCATATCTTCGGGCAACAACAAAGGTGTTGGGTCCGGGTGACCGGAGAAGTGGATGCCGAAAAAATCCATTGTCTCCCGTTCGTGCCATAAAGCGCCGCTGTAAACAGTGCTGATGGATGGTATTTGGGGGTCATCGTGCGGAAGGATCACATAGAGGGCCACTCTGTCTGCTTTGGAATAGGCGCTTAAATGATAAACCGCCACAAACCCATTTGTGCTGTCCAGAGCCGAAATATCTTCCAGAAAAAAACCGGCCTTGTAAAGATGTACGACCCCGTCCACCAGGGTGTCGGGGGACAGGAAGAGACCCCAGGTGATCCCCGTCTTTCCGAAATCATGCCGACATTTGCATTGGATCTCGAGGCCTTCCATCCATGCGGGCGTCATTTGCCTTCTTCCTCAGGTGGTTCCAGCCACCAGCGTCGGCCGCTGATTTTTTTCTGCAATTCAAACAACCCTTCGAGGAGCGCTTCCGGTCGGGCCGGGCATCCGGGTACATAAACGTCCACGGGGATAATTTTATCCACGCCCTCCACCACGGCGTATTGTCCCGGAAATTTGAAAGGCCCCCCTGATATGGCGCAGTTTCCCATGGCAATCACCCATTTGGGCGCAGGCATCTGGTCGTAAAGGCGCTCAATGGCCGGTGCCAGTTTATGGGTCACGGTGCCCGCCACGATCATCAGGTCCGATTGCCGGGGGGATGCGCGAAACACCTCGGCTCCGAAGCGGGCCAGGTCAAACCTTGCCATGCCCGCGGACATCATCTCAATGGCGCAACAAGCCAGTCCAAACGTCATGGGCCACAACGACATGGACCGGCACACATCCTTCAGATTCTCCGCCAGTTCAAGCTGGAAAATGGGAGGCGTCCACGATCCTGACCTTTGCGTTACCCCAGTTCTAGTTAGAAAATGGGCTTCCGAGGCCACTTGAAGACTCCTTTTGCATGAAAAAACAGAACTGCCAGGGCCAGCACCAGGAGAAACACAAATACCTTGAAGAAAGCTGAAAATCCAGTAGTCTGAGAATAAAAAAGGGCCACGGGAAAGAGGTAGAGCACGTCCACTTCAAAAGCCAGAAAGATCAGGGCATAGATGTAGTAGTTGAGATGAAACTGGATCCGGGCCCCGGCAAGAGGACGTATGCCGCATTCATAGGACATGCCCATTTGTTTGTCCCTTGCTCGGGGAGATAGAAAAAAGGCGCCGGTCAGGGCGCCTGCGGCCATGAGAAAACCCACGAGAAAGAAAAGCAGGATCGATATGTGTAACCAGTTAAAGACCATTGAAAGTTCCTATCGCATTTCTAACGCTCTGTTCGTAACGATGCATAATAGCAAGAAAAGGGAAGGTTGCAAGAATATTTTTTTGCCGCAGCATTGTATGAATTCACCTGGCAATCCGAATATGAAGGGTTTTTTAGTGACTTACAGATTATTTCCTTCAATGGGCATGTCCCTTTTCCCCGGCCGAAGAAAAAGGTTAGTTTTACTTCCCCCCCATAACCGTTTGAAGGTGTGTATGGCCTTTGAAAAACTTGAAATAGTCACCCTTTCCCATTAAAATCCGTTGACAAAAATTGACTCAGAGCCCATATTTGTATCCGCTCATTTTCAACAATTGAATGTATGGTTCAATCGATGACCCTTAACCAAGACTCTGGATTTGTGTGGAAATCATGCTAAACTGATGTGATATCTTTGGTGATGAAAACAAGGCCCTTCAAGACATAATATAAATCAAGAAGGGGAAGACTAATGGGAATTGCAAAGGCTCATACACAGTGTCCTGGTAACAAGGGTGTATGGGCTTTTTCATTTTGAAGGTATTTGGAGGATCTTCTGATGGCCAAAAAGCCAACATATGAAGAACTGGAACAAAGGGTCAAGGAATTAGAAAATAAAACCTTTGACCGCAAGCAGGCAGACGAGGCGCTGAGGGAGAGCGAGGCACGGCTTGCGGAATCCAATCAACTCCTGGCGGGGGTGCTGGAGCATACGTATATGATGGCGCTGTTCCTTGACCCGCAATTCAATTTCATCTGGGTCAATCGCACCTATGCCGACACCTGCAAACACGAGCCTTCCTTCTTCCCGGGCAAAAACCATTTCGACCTTTATCCCCACGAAGAGAACCAAGCGATCTTCCAACGCGTCGTGGACACGGGCGAGCCGTTCTTCGTGGCGGCCAAACCGTTCGAGTTCCCCGATCAGCCCGAGCGAGGCGTGACCTACTGGGACTGGAGTCTGATCGCTGTCAAGGATGGCATGGGACAGGTGATCGGCCTGGTTTTCACGTTGGCGGAAGTGACTGAGCGCATACGGGCGGAAGAAGCATTGAGGGAGAGTGAGGATAGGTTCCGACAGGTTTATGAACACATGGCAGTGGGTGTCGCGCGGGTTTCGCTGGAATTTCGAATCGAAGACGCGAACGAAGCCTATTGCCAAATGCTGGGATACCGCGAGGAGGAACTGATCGGCAAACACCTCAAAGACATCACCCATCCGGACACCGTGGAAGAGAACCTGCGCAAGCAATTGCAACTGGCAGCGGGCGAACTCGATCACTACCGCTTAGAAAAGCGGTTCAAACAAAAGAACGGACGCATCGTCTACGGTATCCTCGACGCCAACCTCGTTCGGGACGTTAAAGGCAAACCGATCTATTTTCTCGGCAGCGTGTTGGACATCAACGACCGCAAGCAGGCCGAGGAGGCACTGCAAGAAAGCGAAAAGAAATATCGGTCTATGCTGGAAGCGATGATAGAGCCGATATATATTTGCTCTCAGGGTTTTCAAGTTGAATATATGAACCCTGCTATGATTAGGAGAACAGGACGTGATGCCACAGGAGAGTTTTGTTTCAAGGCTTTGCACGATCTGAACGAAAAATGTTCTTGGTGCATGCACGATAATGTACAACAAGGTGAATATCTTGAATTTGAGATAGTGAGTCCAAAGGACAAGCGCTCCTACCATATTTCTCAATCCCCTATCGCTCACGGGGATGGATCTGTATCAAAGCTAACTATTTTTAGAGATATTACCGAGATGAGAGATGCGGAAACCCAACTCCAACAAGCCAGTAAGATGAAGGCCATTGCCACCTTGGCCGGTGGGATTGCCCATGAATTCAACAATGCCCTGATGGGGATTATGGGGAATATTGAACTGCTTAAAATGGATTTACCTGAAGATGAAAGGCAAGATGGATATTTTGAGGCCATGAAGGGTTCCGGTCATCGCATGTCCCGTCTGACCGACCAATTGCTGGCCTATGCACAAGGCGGGAAATATCAAGCGGAAGATCTGAAGTTGGATGATTTCGTGATAGAAACACTGCCAATCCTGCAACATGACCTCGACCCTTCTGTCAGGGTGGAAACGCATTTCCCAAAAGATATCTCGCATATTAAGGCCGACAACGCCCAGATGCAGATGGTTTTGTCTGCCATATTGGCCAATTCAAATGAGGCTGTAGAAGATGAGGGCTTTATCAGAATAACTGCCGAAAACAAAGATGTTGACGAGGATTTCGCAAAACAACATCCTGGTCTTAAGCCTGGTCCCTATGTTTGCCTTACAATCGAGGATAACGGTAAGGGCATGAATGAAGAAGAAAGAAAGAAGATATTTGAACCTTTTTTCACCACAAAATTTCAAGGTCGTGGCATGGGGATGGCCGCTGTCTATGGAATTGTCAAGAATCATGATGGCAGGATCTATTTGGACTCTGAATTGGGCAAAGGGACAGTGGTCCGCATTTATTTGCCTGCCATTGAGGCAAAGGAAGAGGTTAAGGAAGATGTGACCCTAAGCCCGGCGCTCAAACCGGCCATGGGCGAAGGTACCATCCTGGTTATTGAGGATGAAGAGGTTCTGGTTGAGATGTTCAAAAAGATATTGGAGAGACTTGGTTATCGTGTCTTTGAGGCCAAAACCGGGAGAGAAGGCGTTGAAATAGTCAAGACATTTGATGGTCAGATTGATCTTGCCTTACTGGACATAAAGCTGCCTGATATGGACGGCGGCAGGGTTTACCCTCTTATCATGGAAGCAAGACCTGATCTGAAAGTGATCGTGTGTAGCGGCTACAGCATACATGGCCCAGCCCAAGACATCCTTGATGCCGGTGCCGAAGGATTCATCCAGAAACCGTTTTCCATTGTAACATTTGCTGAAAAACTGAAAGAGGTATTGGAAGGG
Organism: uncultured Desulfobacteraceae bacterium; assembly: GCA_964430575.1. Lineage (GTDB taxonomy): Bacteria > Desulfobacterota > DSM-4660 > Desulfatiglandales > Desulfatiglandaceae > NaphS2. The sequence goes on along the minus strand of CAYSFQ010000027.1, from coordinate 16,837 downwards.
AAATAGGTGATAAAATCAGCCTGAATTCCTTATCAGCTGAGGTGAGGTTTGCCTATATTATTCTTGAATTTCAAAATTTTTTAAAAAAGTGTAAACTGCATCTCGTAGTCTTGTATAATGTCCACCGAACTGCGATGCCAACCCAATGCAGAATTAGCGAGCCTTAAAGAGAAAGGAGGCCTCAATGCCGCTTCCATCCCGAAAACAGCAAACATTTGCGTACCGAGATTATTTGAGCTGGCCGGAGAATTATAGGGTGGAACTGCTGGATGGCGCTGTTTTTGACATGAGTCCTGAACCATCGCGCAGACACCAACAGGTTTCAGGGGAGCTTTTCAAACAAATTGCAGTTTTCTTGACCGGAAAACCATGTGAAGTGTATTCAGCGCCTTTTGACGTCCGTTTGCCCGATGAAGAAGAAGCGGATGATGAGGTGCGAACCGTTGTTCAACCCGATATCCTGGTGGTTTGCGATGAAAGCAAGCTGGATGAGCGAGGTTGCCGGGGCGCGCCGGATGTTGTCGTGGAGGTCGTTTCACCGGCTACCGCAGCCAGAGATCAGATCTATAAAGTCCGTGTTTACGAAAAAGCCGGTGTACGGGAATACTGGATTGTTCATCCCGTTGACAACCTGATAACCGTGCGTCGCCTGAGTCCGTCAGGGAATTATGATGTTCCGAAACTGATTGAAGGAAAGGGCGCTTTGGAGGTCGGTGTTCTTCCGGGGCTTGTTATTGATCTCGATGCTGTTTTTGATTCTCCTTGAGAAGAGTGGTTTTCAGTGGGTGAGGCCTTTTGGCGGCTGATTTTTTCTGGTTGACACCATCGTGAAGAATACTCTAATCTTTTTGCTCAATCTTGAATCCTGGGAAGTCCGGCATCTCCGTTTCAAGGCGCTGTCCGGTTGTACGGGGGATCACCTGTTTTATGGGTATCTTGTCTGCGTTGCTCCTTGTCATGGGCCTTGTCCTGGTTGCCTGGATCGGGGTCCAGGGGTTTGGGCTATCCTATCTTTTCGGCGTTCTGATTCCCTACACGGCCATGATCATTTTTTTCCTGGGTGTTCTGGCCCGGCTGCTCAAGTGGGCCCGCATTCCCAATCCATTTGTCATTCCCACCACCGGAGGCCAACAGAAAAGCCTGAACTGGATCAAACCCTCCGGGCTGGATAACCCATCTACCCGGGGGCAGGCTCTGGGCCGGCTCTTTTCCGAAGTCTTCCTGTTCAGGAGCCTTTTTCGGAATCTCTCTCCAAGAGTCGCCCTAGCTTGTAAAAATGGGGAACAACCAACACTGACCTTTGCCTCAGCCAAATGGCTCTGGCTCTTTGCCATAATGTTTCACTACGCCATGTTTGTGACGGTTTTCAGGCACCTGCGGTTTTTTACAAACCCGGTGCCGTGGCCCGTGAAAACGGCGGAAGCCCTGGATGGGTGGCTGGAGGTGGGGATTCCCGAGATCCTGGTAAGCGGCCTGGTCCTGCTTCTGGCGGTGACGCTTCTTCTGGCCCGGCGGCTGTTGATGCCCAGGTTGCGATACATTTCTCTTTTAAACGACTATTTTCCCTTGTTTCTGCTCATGGGCATCGCCGGTACGGGGGCGCTCATGCGCTACGTGACAGGGATTGACGCCAACGGTGCCAAACAACTGGCCATGGGTCTTATTTCGTTTAAGCCCGTTACCCCGGAAGGCATAGGCCCTCTTTTCTTCATACACCTCTTTCTGGTCTGCACCCTGCTGGCATACTTTCCCTTCAGCAAACTGATGCACGCAGGCGGTATTTTCTTTTCCCCCACACGCACCATGCCCAACAACAGCCGGGCGGTACTTCATGAAAACCCATGGAACTATCCGGTTAAATTCCATACCTACCAGGCCTATGAAGCGGAGTTTCATGATAAAATGGTGGAAGCAGGCATCCCTCTGGACGACGTAGCACCCTCTTGCAAGAGTTTGAAGTGAACTAAAGTGACTAAAGTGAGCTAATGTTAAGGAATTCTGACAATTATATGAAATCAGCGGAGCGAAGCGACTCCGTAACTTTAGGCACTTTAGTCACTTTAGTCACTTTAGTCACTTAAACGGAAAGGACTGACCCCGTGAGCGACAATCTCCCGGAAGCAGGGGAACTTGCTCGAATCAATTTGGACGTGCCCCCATCCGGATGGATGGATACTCCCGCCATGCTCAAGAAGGGGATGTACTGCCACGGGGTTCAGGCAAAAAACATCAAGGCCCTGGGGATGCCCAACCCCCGCGACTGGCTGGTGGAAGATGACGACTGGCAATTGCCCGAAGACTGGTACCCTATCGTCATGGAAGGTCTTCGGGAACGGCTCCATCGGTTTAGATCACTTCAAATCTTCATGGATATCTGCGTCCGCTGCGGGGCCTGCGCGGACAAATGCCACTTTTTCATCGGTTCCGGCGACCCCAAGAACATGCCGGTGCTCCGGGCAGAACTGCTGAGGTCCGTGTACCGCCATGACTTTACCCGGGCGGGCCGCATCATGGGCAAAATGGTAGGCGCGCGAAAGCTGACGAAAGCGGTGATCCGGGAATGGTGGTACTATTTTTTTCAATGCAGTGAATGCCGCCGATGCTCCCTCTTCTGCCCCTACGGTATCGACACGGCGGAGATTACCATCCTGGGCCGTGAACTGCTGAACCTGCTGGGACTCAACATCGACTGGATCGGGGCGGCTGTCGCCAAGTGCCACCATGTGGGGAACCATATCGGCATGGAACCTCAGACATTCAAGGAATCCATTGAATTTCTGTGCGATGATATCGAGGAGAACACCGGGGTCAAAATCGAACCGTCTATCAACCGCAAAGGGGCCGAAATTCTGTTCGTGACATCTTCCGGGGACTTTTACGCGGAACCGGGCATTTTCACCTGCATGGGATACCTGATGCTGTTCCACCAGCTGGGGCTGGATTACACCTGGTCCACCTATGCGGCCGAAGGGGGCAATTTCGGTTTTTTCACCAGCCACGAGGTGGCCAAACTGCTCAATGCCAAGATGTACGCCGAAGCCGAACGGCTGAAGGTCAAATTTATTCTGGGCGGAGAATGCGGGCATATGTGGCGGGTCATTCATCAATACATGGGGACCATGAACGGCCCGGCCGGTTTCCTGGAGACGCCGGTTTCCCCCGTGACGGGTACCCGGTTCGATCACGCGGCCTCCACCAAGGCGGTCCATATCTGCGAATTCACCTCGGACCTGGTTCACCAGAACAAGATCAAGCTGGATCCGTCCCGAAACGATCATCTGAACGTCACCTTCCATGATTCCTGTAACGTGGCCCGGGGCATGGGCCTGCTGGATGAACCCCGTTACCTGATCAAAAAGGCATGCAACCATTTTTATGAGATGCCAGAAGAAACCATTCGGGAAAGGACTTTCTGTTGCGGCAGCGGCGCAGGTCTCCACGCGGGAGAGGACATGGAGCTGCGCATGCGGGGCGGTTTTCCAAGGGCCAATGCGGTGAGAATCGTGCGCGACCGGCATGATGTCAACACGCTTGCCTGTATCTGCGCCATCGACCGGGTGGCGTTCCCCGCACTCATGGATTACTGGGCCCCGGAAATGGGGGTGACGGGCATCCATGAACTGCTGGGCAATGCCCTGGTAATGGACGGGGAAACAGAACGGACCCTGGACCTCCGCGGGGAGGAACTACCGGGAAAAGTATCTCCTTCTAACGCAACCGAAGAAACGGAGGGCGCCTGATGCACGGGAAAGGGTGGGTGATTACAGGGATGATCATTTTTACCGCCTTGGCGGGCTTTCCCTTTTACTGGAATCTGGTGGGAGAGGATAAACCTTTTCCAAAGTTGGAAATGCCGGAAAAAGCCAGAGCGTGTGTGGAAAAAACCACGTTCATGCGCGCAAATCACATGCGCATGCTGGATGCCTGGCGGGTTTCGGTGGTGCGGGACAACCTCTTAATTTACACCGCTGTTTCCGGGCATACATTTGAGATGAACCTTCACAAAACCTGCCTGGGGTGCCACACATCCACTGAAAAGTTCTGCGACCGATGTCACGCCTACAATGATGTAACCCCCCCCTGCTGGGAATGCCATGTGGCGACGGGTGTTTCCGGAGAAGGGGACGCATCATGACCATCAGTCGAAGAAAATTCTTGAAAACAGTATCCGCGTCGTGCCTGGCCGTGACGGCGCATTCCGCCGTGAGCCATGGCTTTTCACTCCCGGGGCGCATGTCCCCGGGCCCCCGTGAACTCAAAGCCAAACGCTGGGCCATGCTGGTGAATATGAGCAAATGCGATGGCAGGTGCACGGAAGACTGTATCGGTGTTTGTCACGAGATTCACAATGTCCCCTATATTCCCTCAGCCGAACACCAGGTCATGTGGCTCTTTCAGGAACCCTATGAAAACACCTTTCCCAACAGATCCCATGAACTCATCTCGCGAAACCTTAAGAACCGCAAATTTTTACTCTTGTGCAACCATTGCGATGATCCGCCCTGTGTTCGGGCCTGCCCCACCCAGGCCACGTTCAAACGGGAAAATGACGGCATCGTCATGATCGACTACCACCGCTGTATCGGATGCCGTTTCTGTATGGCCGCCTGTCCATACGGATCTCGAAGTTTTAATTTCCGAGACCCCAGGCCCTTTATCAAAAAGATTCATCCGGAGTTCCCAACCCGGCGGAAAGGGGTGGTGGAGAAGTGCAACTTCTGCCAGGAACGACTGGAAGTGGGAAAAATGCCCGCATGCGTGGAAACCTGCAAAAAGGGCGCCCTGATGTTTGGAGATCTGGGAGATCCATCCTCGAAGATTCGCCGGATTCTGGATGAAAAATATCATGTAAGACGGAAACCCGAACTGGGTACCAGGCCTTCGGTGTTTTACATTTTTTAGAGGTCCATTATGATTGAAAAAGCCCTTCACGGCGGAAAAGGCTACTGGGCATGGATCATCTTCCTTGCGGCAGGCATAGGTGTGGGCCTTTTCGCCTACCTCTACCAGTTGAAGGAGGGTCTGTGGCTCACCGGCATGAGCCGGAATGTTTCCTGGGGCTTCTACATCTCCCAATTCACCTTCCTGGTGGGGGTGGCAGCCTCGGTGCTCATGGTGGTGCTGCCCCTTTATCTCCATGATTTTAAAGCATTTGCCCCCATCACGGCCCTGGCGCAGTTTTTGACGGTGGGGGCTCTGGCCATGAGCCTGCTCTTTATCTTTTCCGATGTGGGCATGCCCATGCGCATCCTGAACGTGCCCCTCAACCCCACACCAGGTTCCATGCTGTTTTACGACACCATATTTCTGCCGGGGTTCATGTTGATCAATCTGGTGATCGGCTGGACTGCCGTTGGGGCCGAGAAAAGGGAGACGCCGCTGCCGGGGTGGATCAAGGGTCTTATCTATCTCTCTTTACCCTGGGCCGTGATCATGCACACGGTTACGGCTTTCATCTATGCCGGCACTCCCGGCCGGGGATTCTGGATGACGGCCATCATGGCGCCCCGTTTTTTGACCACGGCCTTTGCCGCGGGGACGGCCCTTTTGATCATTCTTTCCATGGTACTCAAATCCCTGACCCGATTTGACGCCGGAGAGAAGGCCATTTGGAAGCTTGTCACCATACTCCTTTATTCACTTATTATTGATGCGTTTTTTCTGGCCGTGGAATATTTTACAGCATTTTACAGCCATGTCCCAGCCTATTCTGAAACCTTTCGGTATCTTTTTTTCGGGATCGATGGCAATACCGCCTTTGTGCCCTGGTTCTGGAGTATGAACCTGGCCATCCTGATCGCTATTTTGCTGCTGGCCATTCCCGGCGCGAGAACGAGCTGTTTCCGTCTGATGGCCGCCTGCATCATAGCCCTTGCGGGTCTCTGGATCGACAAGGGGTTTCTGCTGGTGCCCGCGGCCTTTATTCCCAATGTTTTTGGCCGGATCATGGAATATCCGCCCTCGTGGGTGGAATTAACTGTATCCCTGGGCATATACTGCCTGGGCATGCTCATGATAACAGCCCTCTATAAAGTGACCCTGGCTATCAAGGGTGAAACCGTTATACCCTGATAAAGGATCGTTCAAACAAAGATAGGAAAATTGACGGCCCGGTTTTTGAAGATTGGGCCGTTTCAGGAAAGATTGTCTAGTTCTGGAGATTGGGCATGACGAGCGGCAGAAAAGCGTTTTTTTGGGTTGGAGGTATTATTGTCGGCGGCGTCCTGCTTTTGCTGTGCATGTTGCTCCTGGCAACGCCCCTGCTCATAAACCTCGACAGCGTACATGGAAAGATTGAGGCCCGTTTTGACCAGGAAACGGGTGGGCAAGGCACATTCCAAAAGCTCGACCTTTTCTTTTTTCCCAGGCCCCATGCGGTCATCCGCGAAGGAAAGCTCTCTCTTCCCGGAAAAGAAAACCTGGTCTTTGAAGCCTTAACAATTTATCCAAAGCTTCTGCCACTGATTAAAGGAGAGTTTCTTCCGGCCCACATTCAACTCACTTCTCCCCGTACAGATATTGACCTGTCATCCCCCAATAAAGACAAACAACCGCCAATACCGGTTCCCGAAACGGTTGTAAAATTCCAAATGCCCGAAGCGTTCCGCACCTGGATTGACAAAACCGACGGTCTTAAGATCCAGGTTGAAAACGGGATCTTGAACCTTACCGCCAGGGGCCCAATCTTCAAAAACCGTGCATCGTTCAGTTTCAATGACATTAACATTTCAGCCAAGCACGCAAACGGCGCTCTGACCCTTGAATTGACATGCGCCTCCAATCTTTTTCAAAACATGAACCTGAAAGGTCAAATGGAGCTGGCTTCCTTTAAAACAAAAGGGACACTGACCCTTTCAGGTTTCAAGACCGGCGAATTACCGGACAATACGCAACACCACGAGACCATGCGGGTGGAAGACGGGGTGGCAGACCTTCAGGTGAACTTTGAAGGGATGGGGTTTCAAAGCCTGAAAGCCAATGTGAACCTGTCCGCTCCTTCGCTGGGGTTATCGCGCGGTCAAAGAAAGATTACGGTAAAAGGCGCTCGAATCAATGGCAACATCCAGTTTGGGAAAGGTTTTCTGACTGCGTCTTTGTCTGACATGACCCTGGACTATCCCCCGATGAACCTGTCCGGGGTGTTAAGAAAGGAAGATGATACGCCACTGGTGAGCATACACCTTGAGGGAAAAGATGTGGATGTGCCGGCGCTTCGTTCCTGTGCTTTGGATATGGCGGGGGATATTTCAACTGTAAAAGATATTTTTGCCGTAATCAAAGACGGGAGCGTCCCGTCCGTAACGGTCGATGCAAAGGGAAAATCCCTGGCGGATCTGGGCAATCTGAATGCCTATACCATCGAAGGCCTTATGCGAAAGGGGAAGATTTCCCTGACATACCCGAGTCTTAACCTGACGGATGTAGAAGGAAGTGCTCTGATCTCAAATGGGATCCTCAGCGGGCAGAGGCTTCGAGCAAAGTTAAGTAAAATCAAAGGGAAAGAAGGTATCCTTACGGTAGCGCTTAAAGATGGCGCTGCGCCTTTTCGCCTGAACATCCAGGTGGACGCAGATCTGGCCGAGGCTCATTCCATTTTAAAACGGCTTATAACAGAGGGCACCTTTGCAAAAGACCTTCACCATATCCAATCAATAGAGGGTCAGGCCACGGCACAGCTGAAACTTGATGGAAATCAAAGCGGCCTCCTGGTGGATGTGGATGGTTCATCCTGCCGTCTGAAAGCCATTTACCGGCCCCTCCCGTTACCCGTGACCATTAAAAAGGGCAGGATTCATTACCGGCAGAATCATATCCAATTGCGCGAACTAACAGGCACAGTTGGTCAATCTGATTTTTTTCTCGCTTCAGGCCTGTTAGACTGGCAGGATGAACCGAAAATAGAGATTGCATCTGCAAAGGCCACGATATTAATGGAGCAGGTTTATCCCCTCATTTCCGCCATGGAAGGCCCCGGCAAATGGCTGAAAAAGTTGGACAACGTCAAAGGCCGGCTGTCCATTCATTCCCTGACCATGAAAGGTCCGCTGAAAACACCTGCCGCCTGGCAGTATCAAACCGATTTACAAGTGGAAAAACTGTTTCTGAACGCGGCGTTTTTGCCGGGACCGCTCAAGGCACAAAAAGCACGAGTGAACGTGAACACGGGAGGGATTCGCATCAACAATGCTGAGATCAGTATCCTGGATGCAGACTTCAGCATGGCGGGTAAATTAGCGGGCCCCGTGCAAGATCTGAAGCGTTTTGAAACCACACTGTCGGGAACCCTGGGGTCTCAAGGGATGCAATATCTCTATAAAACCCTGGAACTGCCCGAGGACTTTCTACTGCGAACACCCTTGACGTTTCAATCGGGTCGTGCCCTCTGGGAGAAGGACACCGGCGTATCCTTTAATGGGGATGTGCTTTTCCCCGATGGACCCAGCGTTTCCATGGATGTTTCTTATGGGCTTTCAAAATTGAATATTCGAAACCTGGTGGTGGAGGATGATGCCACAAGGGCTTCTTTTGCTATGCTGGCTCACGAAGAGCTGGTGGATCTTAATTTTTCGGGAAAATTCCAGAAATCAACCCTGGACGGAATTTTCGCAAAAAACCATGTTTTGGACGGTTGGATTGAGGGCAACATATCCGCCCGGATTTTGCCGATGCTATCGTTTTCCACCTCGGCAGAAGGGTTCCTCGCTGGAAAGGACATCCCTGTTTACGGGATGGCGCTGCCTGCAAGAATTGAGGATTTTTCTTTGCACGCCGAAGGTCAACGGCTCCGTTTTGATTCGGTTCGCATGGTTCTGGGTGAAAACAGACTTATCATGAGTGGCACGGCTGATCTTTCAACGGAAGACCCCAGATTTGATGTGGACATTTCCACTGAACACGTTGACCTTGACAAAATCCTGGCATTCCTGAAAAAATCTGAAGGCGCCACGGTGAAAAATGATGGCAAAGACCCCTGGCTTTTCCCCGTTCGGGGTACAGCCCACCTAATGTGGGACAGTTTGAAAATCGGTGGGTACACCTGGCAACCTTTTCAAGGGGAAATCACTATGGACTCTGAAGGCATCCGGGTTACTGTGGAAAACAGCAGGTTATGCGGCATCTCGTCGCCAGGGGTTTTACATGTCAAAAAAGATGGCATTGGGCTCAATTTTCGATTGAAGGCTGAGAAACGTGATCTGAACCAATGCATCACCTGTCTCACACACAAGCGGGTCAATGCCGAAGGCACGTTTGATCTGGAGGGAAAAATCAAAGGAGAGGGCAATTGGAGCAATCTTTTCGAAAAGCTTGAAGGACCCATTGTTTTTTCTTCCGCCGATGGACAGGTTAAACAGGATCCGACACTGGCACAGGTGATATCGGTTTTAAGCGTCACGGATATCTTTAAAGGCAAACTTCCCACCCTTGAAAAAGATGGGTTCCCTTATGATTTGATACAGATTAAAGCGAACCTAAAGAATGGCAAAATTCACATGCAACAAGGCCTTATGAACAGCCCCGCCATGGACCTTGTTTTTCATGGGGATGTGGATCTCTTGAATGAACAGCTCGACCTCACCATGCTTGCCTCCCCGTTTACCTTGACGGATCGCTTAATCAAGTTTATTCCGGTGGTAGGGTACATTCTGGGTGGAACACTGATTTCCGTTCCCGTCAAAGTCGATGGCCCCTTGAAAGACCCGAAAGTCCGCATTTATCCCGCGTCTGAGATTGGATCAGGTGTATGGGGAATACTGAAAAGAACCCTTGAGACCCCGGTCAAGATCGTTGAGCCGTTGGTGGGAGAGGAAGAAAAAACCAAAGACAAAGAAGATGAATCGATGTTCTGGTAAATATTTTTTCTGGAGGATAAAAAGATGAGAATTGGAAGTGTTGTTTTACTGCTGTTGTTTCTGGCTGCCTGCGTACCTGCAAAGACATGGATCAGCAGCCCTTCCACACAACAGGTGCAAAATGCTGATTTCAGTGCCCGACTGACACCCCTTAAACGGGATAAGGAGCATTTCGTGAGTTTCAAGCTTTTCGTTGACAACAGGACAGGCCAGAGCCTGAAAATTGACTGGAACCAAACGCGGTATCTGTGTAATGGAAAATCTTATGGCAAGGTGGTTTTTCCGGACATTGACCCCGCAACCATCAAGACCTCGATTCCACCGGCCATCATTCCGGCGAATGGTACTTTCAACAAGGAAGTCTTTCCCCTCAAGCTGGTCGCCTTTGCGCCCATGCGGCAGGAAATTCTCGATAAAGAAGGGCGGGGGCTTTACCCTGGCCCACTTCCGGAAGGAAAGAACAGTATCGATCTGGCAATCTACAAGGGAGACCGTCTAATAAGGCAGAGAATTACCGTGGATATCAAACAGGAATGATTATATCGGCAAGCAACGCGTGAAAAGGGGTGAGTGGTGACCGGCGGGATGGCAATTTACTTGACAAAACTGAAATTCAGCGATTAGGAATAGTCGAAATAATTTTTAAAAAAAATAGTCAGGAGCAAAACAATGAAGATGAACCCCCTCGCAGAAGAACTCAACGGAATCATTCAGAACGGAAACAACCACGTATATGACATGCTGAGCACCGTGGGCAAGAACCTGTTTTTCCCAAAAGGCATCCTTTCACAGGGCGCGGAGGCCAAGGAAAAAGCCCACAGATTCAACGCCACCATCGGTATGGCCACGGAAAAAGGAGATACCATGTTTCTCCCTTCCATCATGGCCATGCTCAATGACATTTCCCCCAGGGAAGCGCTTACCTACGCCCCCTCTTTCGGTATCATGCCGCTGCGTGAGGCTTGGAAAGAAGAAATATATCGAAAAAATCCTTCGTTGACGGGCAAAGAAATCAGCCTGCCGGTGACCTGTAATGCCATCACCCATGCCCTGAGCGTGGCATCGGACATGTGGGTGGACCCGGGGGATGTCATTATCCTGCCCGACAAAATGTGGGGCAATTACAATCTGATTTTTGGCGTCAGAAAAGGCGCCGTCATTAAGAATTATACTTTTTTCGACCCACAGGGCGGTTTCAACATGAACGCCTTCAAAACTTTGGTTGAAAAAGAAGCCGGGGAGCGGGATAAGATCATTGTACTGCTCAATTTCCCCAACAACCCCACCGGGTATACGATCTCATCAGAAGAGGCGGACGGCATCGCTGATATTCTGGGAAACATTGCCAAAAGCGGAACCCATGTGGTGGCCTTTACGGATGATGCCTATTTTGGCCTTTTTTATGAAGAAGAGGCCATAAAGGAATCCATTTTCACCAAACTTCTGAACCGTGATCCCAATCTCCTTGCCGTTAAACTTGACGGCGCCACTAAGGAAAACTTTGTGTGGGGGCTGCGGGTGGGCTTTGTGACTTACGGCTGCCCCGTCAATGGAGAATCGAGGCCTTTTTACGATGCGCTGGAGAGAAAAACCGCGGGTGCGGTCAGGGGCTCCATCTCCAACGCGCCGCACTTGAGCCAGGAACTGGTCTTGAAATCACTCCAATCGAATGGCTATTTGTCGGAGAAAGAAGAGAAATTTCAGGTTATGAAGGCACGGGCCCGGGAGGTCAAACGTGTGCTTGCCGACCCGAAATACAATGATGCCTGGGACGTGTACCCCTTTAACTCCGGCTATTTCATGTGCCTGAAACTGAAGACCGTTGATGCGGAACCGCTTCGGGTCCATCTGTTGGATAAACACGGTGTGGGACTTATCTCTTTGGGCAAAACCGACCTTCGGGTAGCCTTTTCCTGTCTGGAAAAGAAGGATACCCAGGAATTGTTTGATACGGTGCTGCAGGGGGTGGAAGAGGTTTCAAGAACTTAGTTTTGAAGCGCTTCATATTCGTAGGTTACATAACAGGAGGCATGTGTCAAAAACCGAGCCAATGAGCATGGTGCCTTTGAAGACGGCTGCCACACTGGAGCCTGAAAGGGGGTCACCACTGTTCAGGTAGATTTCATCCACGGTGTATGAACCAGGGTTTTGGACAGTCACCTTGAGCACCTGGGAGGGAGACAATTCCTCGGGATCTTTGGAGTATTTTACAAAGGTCAAAAGCTTGGGGTGACAGCCGATCCAAAGGTTGCCGCGCTCATCAACCTCGATGTTATCAGGCCCGGTCCCAAGTTCAAGGGTATGCCGAAGCTTCAGGTCTCCGGTGCCCTTATCACGATCGTACACACAAACCTCCTGCCCCACCGTTGCTGCCACATAAACCGTCTTGCCATCGAGGCTCAGATTGATACCATTGGCATAGGCAAGTCCCTCGGCCACAATACGGAAATCAGTCCCGTCATAGTAAAGCACACGGGATCTGGCCAATTGGAGATACTCCTCTACAACACGCCCCAATTCTGATGAGTTGCCATGATCGTTGGTGACATAAAAGGCACTGGGTCCCACGGGGATTACATCGTTGGGGCTGTGCATAAGGGCACTCTCAATGGACTCGCGGTGGATCAGTTTATTATCTTTGAAATCAAATATCTCCACAAAGTGGCCATCCTGGCGATGATTCACCACAAAGAGGGACTTTCCATTTTTACCGATCCATAATCCTATGCCATGGGGATTAAATTCCTCTGCATAGTCCGCTGTCAGGTTCACCAGTTCAGGGTCCCGAGCTTTCAGATCAAGGCCGTATATGGCTCCCTTATGCACATGACTGCTGCTGGACCATTGGGTTCTTCGATCGGCGGAGGAAATAAAGGCCAGGCCGGTTTTCGGATCGATGGTAATGTCTTCAGAGCTTAAAACACCGGATATGGCTTTACATTCGGCATTGAAGTGCGGGTCAATCTCCTTGAATTCCCCTGCATCGTAATATGTTTTCACGACAAGGCCCCCCACAACCAACGCCAATACAATCACGGTTATGATGGCAGCTTTAAAGAATTTCATATTTGAACCCTCCCTCACCGTAAACGTAGTACCCAGCCACCTGTTCAGGCAACAGGCAGGAACACACCGTATTGCTACTCGTCGAGCATAAAAAGTTCAAAAGTTGAGAACGTTCTCTTTGCATACACTGAAGCCCTCAAAGCCACGGTTGACCGGAAAGAATCAGGGTGGAAGACGGGAAAATTCAGGATTGACACCTTCCTTGTGCAGCTTTTCCAAGAGAATGTCTGGAGATTTGATAAATTCCTCGGCCCTGTTCTGATGATCAAAAATTTCCTCGCTTGAGATCAGATTCAGATGCTCCCAGCGTGTGAGATAATAATGGATCAGAGAAGGGAGTTTGGTGTAGATTGTGGCTTCCGGATCCGGATCAGGGAAGCTTGTGGTTTTGAGCTTTTGAATGGAAAGTGTTTGGGTCCAGTAAAAATTTTCCAAAAACATTACTTCAGCGGGCATCCTCGCCTTGACACCAAACCTTCCCAGATTCTTTATAATCCATCCCATAGCTCTTTTTGCCACCTTGGCGACCGGAAAGGGTATATAGATTTCCCTTGGAATATTGGAATGTAAATGGGACTTGATTGTGAGAATAAGATCGGCCATTTTCACCGGTTCCGGATCTACAAAATTATAGACCTGACCCGAAAACTCGTCACGATGCTGAAGGGCATAATGGATGAAACAGGGAAGCTTGTCGGCATTTGAATAAGAATGCATGACCCCTTTTTTGGTAAGCATAAAAGGCATGGTTTTGTCAACGATGGAAAAAAGCAACCGCTGAATTCCCTGTATTTTATGATCGTGTTCTCCATAAACAACGCCCAAGCGAGCCATGGTATAATCCAGCCCCTGGGTTTCATGCATATGTGCCAAGGTCAGTTCGGCCATGAGCTTGGATTTGGCATAATTGGACAAAGCGGGGCTTAGGGGCAGATGGTCTCGTTCGCTGAGGTCCTCGCCCGAAGGCATGGCCGCTCCGGAACTGATATGAACATAGGGGATATCCAAGGCAACGGCGGTCCTTGCTAGATTTATGCTTCCCATATAATTGACCTCAAAGGCCATGTGGGCATCACTATCAATGGGAGCAACGGCAGCATTAATAATAAAATCCGGCTTAACGCTTTTCAGATACCTCCCGATGTCCCCCGGTTCCCTGATGCTCAATTTCTTGCTGTTAGGGGCACGGATATCCACTTCATCCGAGGCGTTTGTTTTGAAATAGTGCATTATGTAGCCCCCGATCAACCCGGAGCCGCCTATTAATATGCCGATTTTTCTACGTGTCATACCGAACAGTCACCCACATTTTCCCGAAATCATTGAGAAGAACCTTTGAAGGAATACTGAATGCTCGGTGGAAATGCAAGAGATTAGAATTTAATTCCAAGGACACAATAAATTCTTAAAAGACGAATTTCAGGAGAAAAAGTATCAGGGACTCCGTCAGCATGAGCGAACAGACCTCTTGGGAGTGATCTGCGAATTGATAAGCTTGAGGTGTTGTTGGGAAAACAACTCCGGAATAAAACGACCGGACCGAAAGGTCCATGGGAAGAAAGGGGAAGTCAAAAATTTTGTATTGTGTCCCCGGAATTTTCGGAATTTTCGGGAACATGGGAACGAGAAAAAAATCAACCCTTAGAATAGGAGGCCTTTTCAAACGTTTCCAATGCCCATTGATTGAGGCTTTTTCCGCTTGTTTCTGCGGCTATGGCAACGGCAGCATGGACTTCGGGAGGAACCCTCAAGAACATCTTTCCGGAATACACCTTGTTTGGGGTCTCGCCACGTTTAGCGCATGTCTCAAGGTAGAAGTCGATAGATTCTTTGAATGCCCGGCGGATTTCTTCTACGTTTTCACCGTGAAAGGTAATAATGTCACGAATGCCAGCCACACGTCCAACAAAACATTCGTCTTCATCGCTGTATTCTATTCGTGCGGAATACCCTTTGTAAGTCATTGGTTTCATGGTGTCACCTCCAGTTTTTTCAGGAATTCGCGGGCAGCCCGCACTTGGTACGGTTTGGCCTCCTTCCCAGGGTGAGGCCGGTGGAAATCTGCTCGTAAATTTCCATGTTTAAATGCGATTCGCGAGCCCCGCCCTTCGATTAACTCACATCCTACGGCCAGCAATAGGGATTCAATGCGACGCCATTCAAGGTTGCGTAAAACAGGATCAGAAAACACGGTTATCAAAGTTTTGCGGTGTTTGCTGTTCATGGTCAACATGATATCACATTACGATAACAAGTCAATGTGAAAAGATAATCTGAGTCTGTGAAGGGGCAGCAAATCTCAGAGACACAGAGAGAACAAAGCATATCGCGAATTCCGGACAAGACGATACATTAGACAGGCTATTGTTGTCTTGGCGGCGTGTCATGTTTGTTCTTTTAAATATTTTTTCCTGTTGGCAGATCGGACCATTCTGCCGTTATAAGTTTTAACTATCCATCCAGACTCAACAAAGCGGACTTCGGAGACCGAAACATACAATTCATGAAACACGCTACGACGTAATTCACGACCAATATTCCCTCTTTCTTCTTTGGGGATACCGGCCTTCAGTTCGCAGACCATAACAATTTTTTCAGATCCGGTGCGTGTATCATCGATTCCAAAAGCAACCGCTCTGCCGGGCTTGATACCGGAAACTGAATTTGCTACGGTTTCCAGATCCTCAGGATGAATATTTTGACCGCCTTTAATAATGAGATCTTTCTTGCGGCCGCATACATAAAGATGTCCTTTAGCGAGATAGCCGATATCCCCCGTATAATACCAACCATCATGCATTACCTTGGCCGTCAGTTCGGGGTCCTGGTGATAACCGCTGAATAGAAAACCTGTGCGGATGGCAATTTCGCCAACTGATCTTTCAGGCAGGTGGTTTCTGTTTGGATCGACAATCCCCACATCCACACCGTCCAGCGGCAATCCACAGCTTACGACAGGGAGAGACCCTTTTTGGTTCGAATCGGCAGGCACGGCCCTCCTTTTATCATAAAGAGAACGTACATCAACCCAATCAACCGAAACTTCATTTGCCATTCTAGTTACGGTAGCTGCCAGGGTGTTTTCCGCCATGCCGTACCCCGGTTTTATGGCTGTGGCGCCTAATCCAAAAGCTTTAAAAAAATCAAAGAAATCTTTTATGCTGTCATAAAGAATGGGTTCACCTCCGAGACCTACAAATCGTAAGGTGCTAAGATCCAATTCTTTCAGGTCCTGATTTCTCACACTCCGGAGGGTGTGATTCAAACCAAAATTGGGAAATATGCAGTGCGTGCCCCCATGCTTTTGGATGATCTCTAAAAGGGCTTTTGGGTTGCGGACCCATTTGAATGGAGACATCAAGACTAATGGAATACCGGTGGTCAGGGGTAGAACTACGCCTGAAAAAAGACCTAAATCGTGGTAGAGCGGCGGCCAGTTAACAATTACATCTTTCGGACGTATATCCAGGGCCGCTGCATAAGATTGGATAAAATTCAAAATAGCTCGATGGGAAAGCCTTACTCCTTTTTGTCGCCCGGTTGAGCCACTGGTGTATTGAATATAGGCAATCTGCTCTCCCGAAGCATGGTCCTTGGGTACGGATAAGCCCATATCGCCGGGCCGGGTTAGAATTTCAATTTCACTTATTGCCTGACAGTTCAAATCCCTTAGGGGATCACCAAGTTCAATCTGAAGCTCCGGTAGGGTTATCACACCCCGGGCGCCAGTGTTTTTGACAAGACTGCTGATCTGTTCTTTGAATTTATCCCGGTTAGGTACTTGCTCCGGATAATGGGAAATGACCGGGATAGCCCCCGCATAAAGGATTCCCCAGAAAGCCGCTACAAGCTCGGGTGAATGGTTAAGACCATGCCTATCCGGATGTTGCACACACCGCCATCAGTCCCAGAGTTCATGT
>CAYSFQ010000026.1:0-21681 GCA_964430575.1 uncultured Desulfobacteraceae bacterium | reverse complement strand
CTGCCCTGCAGTCGAAACGATGTTCCATCATGCGTACTACCCGCCCCAGAATGTTTTGAACATTTCCTCTCCAACCGCAATGAATGTTGGCAATTACATTTTTCCGGGGGTCAAAAAGGATCACCGCCTGACAATCGGCCTGTTTGATCATCAGTCCGACGTCTGAAATATTCGTTATCATGGCATCCGCCTGCCATGATGATCCGAACGTTTCAGTTATCTCTGTATCAACAATCAAGACCTCGGTCCCATGGGTCTGCCGCGTGAGAAAAATCTGACGGGCACCCATGGTGTGCTTGATGATCATCAGGTTTTCTGCTACATTTTTCCTGGAATCCCCCACCGCATCACTGGTGTTCAGTGAATTATAAGGGGAATGACTGGTGCCCCCGTGCCGGGTGAAGGTGCCGTGTTTCAGTTGATGATATTGGGAAAGATCTTGATATTGAAGGTATGGAGCGCGGTGTCGTGTCTCTGACAGACGGTGAGAATCCGGCATGAGCATTCCGATTTTAATGTCCTTGGCCGCGCATCCTTTTTTGAAACCTGAACGATATGGTTTCGCCACCCGGGGAAACCATATAGATTCACTCGACGACACAGACTTTCTTACTTACCGCTGCTTCCTTCCGGACCTGACGGGGTTTATAAGTGCCTGTTACGTGAGGTCCATATCAACCCCAATGTGTTGAAAACGCATCTCGAATCAGGCATCTCCAGAAGGATTTTCAACCCCGCATAAGCGGATTTCGGGTAAAGGGGCACCGCTAACTCCCCGTCTAGCGCGACCAAGGGCTTTCGCTGAATGGTACTTGTCCTTATATAATGTCGACTCTTTCTTTCAATTCCTTTCCGACCTTGAAAAAAGGGAGTTTCTTCCGGCCGACATTGATAATTTCTCCTGTTTTGGGGTTTCGGCCCTTGTAACCGTCATAATCCTTTACCTTGAAACTGCCCAGGCCGCGGATTTCCACCCTCTCTTCCTTAATGAGAGCGTTTTCCATCTCTCCAAAGACCGTGTTAACCACTTCCTCAGCCTTCCTTAAGGGTAAATCTTTTTCTTTGGCCAAGGCTTCAATCAATTCTGACTTGTTCATCATTCCTCCCGGATTACGCGTAGACAGCGCCTTGTTCGACCACATGTCCCAAAGCAAAAGATCGCTCAGGGGTTCTATGTAGCCTTTGGGTCACTAAATTATCACCTGAAACCGAAACACAAAGAAACAGCAGCCCCGTTGCTGCAACCGAATGGAAAAATAGAGGATCAGTCTTTGTAAGTCAAGGAAAAATCGATTAAAAATATTCCTGATCCCGCACTTTCCACATGGAAACTGTGAGGAATGGCGCTTGCCGTTTACATTTTCTCTATATTGAGATATAAACCCCAAAAATTCTAGTGTGAATCATATAGCAAAACCGAATCATAAATCAACTGCGTTTTTTAAAAAATCAGACTGCTGGAAAACCTGGCCTGAAGGATTGGAGACCGGGAGAGGACATACCAAAAAAAAAGGTAAATTTTATGAGCGTTGTAAATGTGATAACAATCGATGGCCCCGCAGGCTCCGGCAAGAGCACCATCAGCCGCTTACTTGCCGCCAGGATGGGCTATGCTTACCTAGACACCGGTGCCATGTACCGTGCCATTGCCCTTGCGGCAAAACGGGGGGGGATTGCCATGGATAACCGCGTGGCATTAAAGCATTTGTGTGAAAATATACATCTGCGTTTTCTGACAGACCAGGACCCTCCCAGGTTGTTGATGGGAAATGAGGACATATCGGAGGAGATTCGAAATCCGGAGATGGACATGCTTTCGTCCACCGTATCCACAGTTAAAGAGGTTCGGGAAGCCATGTGCAACCTTCAAAGAAAAATGTCCTGCCATGTGAACAAAGGGCTCGTTGCTGAAGGCAGGGATATGGGCACAGTTGTTTTCCCTGATGCAGGGTTTAAATTCCTATTGACAGCCTCCCTTGAGGAAAGGGCTTCAAGACGACATCTGGAATTGCTGGCCCGCGGAAAAACAATGGAAAAAACGGCTGTTATGGATAGCCTCAAAAAACGGGATAATCAGGATGAAAATCGCATCCTGGCCCCTTTGAAACCCGCCCCTGACGCAATCATTCTCGATTCCTCGGGGATGGGAATCGAAGAGGTGGTGGAATGGTTGATGAACCATATGGCCTCTATTTGAGGAAATAAGTTGAAATCCTGTTTTAGGTTTGATAGTTAGATAACCCAGATTATTTCGCTAAGGTAAGCAGGATCAGGGGGGTTACCAGGTTAATGGAAAAGGCAACTGACTTCTTAACTCAAAACGAAACAGCAAGCGCCAAGGATGAAACGGCAACCCAGGACGATGATCAGGTGATCCATGAGGGTGGACAAGGCACAGATAATGATCAGGGCATGATGCCGAAAAGTGATGACGCCCCAGAAGAGATGGATGTTGACAACTTCATGCAAATGTATGAAGAAAGCTTGAAAAGCATTCAGGAAGGGGAAGTGGTCCCCGGTGAAATCGTTCAGGTGGATAAAGAATATGTGCTGGTGGATATTGGCTACAAGTCCGAAGGCCAGATTTCCATTCATGAATTCATGGATGAACAGGGATTGGTCTCTGCAAAGGTGGGTGACAAGGTCGAGGTCCTCCTTGAACGAAGGGAGGATGACGAAGGGGTCATTCGCCTTTCCAAGGAAAAGGCTGCGAAAATCAAAATCTGGGATCAGATAAAGGAAATATACGAAAGCAACGGTACCGTTACGGGCAAAATTGTTTCCAGGGTTAAGGGTGGGCTCTCAGTAGATATCGGCCTTCAGGCTTTTCTGCCCGGGTCGCAGGTGGATCTCAGGCCGATCCGGGATATGGACAGCCTGGTGGGTACCGAACATGAGTTCAAGATTGTCAAATATAATAAACGGCGGGGCAATATCGTTTTGTCCCGTCGTGCCATACTTGAAGCGGAACGTGCAACCTTAAAAGAGGAGACCCTCAGGATTATCGAGGAGGGGGTCGTCCTGAAAGGCGTTGTTAAAAATATTACCGATTACGGACTCTTCATTGACTTAGGCGGTATTGACGGCCTGGTTCATATTACGGATATGTCATGGGGTCGTGTAGGGCACCCGTCTGAAATGCATCGGGTTGGGGATGAAATAGAAGTCAAAGTGTTGAGTTTTGACCCGGAGAAGGAGCGGGTTTCCCTGGGAATTAAACAATTAGCACCGGACCCTTGGAGCCAGGTAGCAGAAAATTATCCCATTGGCGAAAAAATTGCCGGGCGTGTTGTCAGCCTTACGGATTATGGTGCTTTTGTGGAAGTGGAACAGGGTGTTGAAGGGTTGATCCATGTGTCAGAGATGTCATGGACCCGTAAAATTCGCCATCCCTCACAGATTCTAAGTGTGGGGGACAAGGTCGATGCCATTGTCCTGAACATGGATGTTTCGAGGAAACGTATTTCACTGGGCATGAAACAGGTGGAACCCAACCCCTGGGATGTTATCGAAGAAAAGTATCCGGTGGGCACCACCATCGAGGGTAAAATTAAAAACATTACGGATTTTGGAACTTTTATCGGCATTGATGAAGGGATAGACGGCCTTGTTCATATTTCTGACATGTCCTGGATCAAACGCATTAAACACCCTTCGGAGATGTATAAGAAAGGGCAGGAAGTGCAGGCGGTGGTTCTCAATATCGACAAAGAAAATGAGCGTTTTTCCCTTGGTATCAAGCAATTGACACCCGATCCCTGGGATGAAATTCCCATTAAATATAAACCCGGAACACGCGTCACGGGAACAGTGACCAACATCACCGATTTCGGGCTGTTTATCGAACTGGAAGAAGGCATCGAGGGCTTGGTCCATGTTTCTGAAATTTCGGGCGATAAACGGGGGAACCCCCTGTCTCGGTTTCAGTTGGACGACGTGATCCAGACCAAGGTCATCAATGTTTCGCGCCGTGAAAAGAAAATCGGCCTTTCCATTCGTAAGCTGGAACAGACCAGTGAAAAGGAGATTTTCAAAAGTTATGTCAACAACCGCAAGGAAGCCACGTCAAACCTGGGTGATCTGTTGCGGGAAGAAATGATCAATCTCGAGCGTCAATCCGTACCGAATGAATCGGCTCGGGAGGAAACGCAAGGGGTTGAAGCAATTTCAGACGAGAGCGGCAGCATAAAATCATCTTCTGAAAAAGACTGATTTTAAACGTTAGCAGACCCTGTAGCCATGGCAAAAAAAAGCCGCCCACTATTGATCGTACTGACCATCCTTCTGGTTGTGGCGGTTGTATTGGGAGGCACCCTGCTTCTGGTAGTTCATTTTTTCAACCCCTCCTCAACAGGCCTCTTTGAAGAGAAGATCGGTGTTGTTTCCATAACCGGGACGATTTCTACCTCCAAGAAAATTTCCTCAGAGCTGGTAAAGTTTGCCAAAGATGATAGCATTAGCGCCATCATCCTGCGGATCAACTCCCCGGGCGGTGGGGTGGGGGCAACCCAGGAAATCTATCGCGAAGTGCAGAAGATTACCCCTCAAAAACCGGTCGTCGCATCCATGGGTTCTATCGCCGCTTCAGGCGGGTATTATGTGGCGGCGCCCGCAACCAAAATCGTGTCCAATCCGGGGACCATTACCGGTAGTATCGGTGTCTTTATTCAGTTTGTTCGCCTTGAGGAACTGCTGAATAAAATTGGTGTTGACCTTGAAATCGTCAAGAGTGGTGAGTTCAAAGATCTGGGCTCACCGGATCGAAAGCTGACCCAAAGGGACCGGGAGATAATAGACGCATTGATAATGGATCTGCAGGGGCAGTTCGTATCAGCAGTGGCGTCTGGTCGAAATCTCTCCGTCGAAAAAGTTCAGGAAATCGCGGACGGGCGCATTTTTTCAGGTGCCCGTGCCAAAGATCTGGGTCTGGTTGATTTTATGGGAAATTTCCAGGATGCCGTTGAAATTACAAAAAAACTCGCTGACATCAAAGGAGATGTAGCGCTGGTTTATCCCAAGAAAAGCACAGGTGAACTGTGGAATCTGTTTCTGGAGTCAAGTGCCAGGAATATTGTGGGCATGCTGACCGAGAAGGGGGGCAGTAGCGTGGAATACCGATGGGATGGACTTGGAACCCCCTCTAGCGGAAGCTACTGACATCCCCCTTGCCTTCCCGAATAATCTCCGGCTGGTCATGGATCAAGCTTACAACACTTGAAGGGTTCTGATAAAGCAGGCCGCCGTCAATGATGACATCAAGATTTGCGCCATAGGCCGCCTGAATCGCATAAGGGTCATCGAAACCCGCACTGGTGCTGATGATGGGCCGACCCAGGGTACGCACAATGGCGCGTGTAATGTTGTTGTCCGGTACGCGAATCCCCACGGTTTTTCTCTTGGTCAGCATGATTTTAGGGACCAGACGGGTACCTTCCATAATAAAGGTATACGGACCCGGTAGCAAGCGTTTCATGGTTTTATACGCGTAGTTGGACACCAGAGCATATTTGCTGATTTCATTTAAGCTGTCGCAGACAAAAGAAAAAGGTTGTTTCAGGGGACGGTTTTTCAACCTGTAAATATGTTGTATCCCTTTCTTATTGAAAAGGTCGCAGCCAATACCGTAAAATGTATCCGTGGGATAGGAAATCACGCCCCCTTCATCCAGAATCTGACTAACGCGGTCGATGTGGCGCTGCTGCGGGTTATCCGAATGAATGGAAAGAAACAATACCTTTTTTTTTGCGCCTGATTTTTTGGGGGGGGACATTCTTTTTTTGCCTTTAGAGTCTTTCGTGTGAATATGGATTTTGTCCTATGCCTTTTTTCTGTTTTATTCGGTCTCTGCCTGGGCAGTTTTGCGAATGTGTGTATTTACCGTATTCCCCTGAACAAGTCAATCGTCCATCCAGCATCTTCATGCCCCGCTTGTGGGGTCAAAATTCGATTTTTTGACAACATTCCCGTGATCAGCTATCTTTTGTTGATGGGCTGCTGCAGACAATGCGAGATCTCCATCTCCATGCGATATCCTCTGGTGGAGATTTTGATGGCGTTTTTGAGCCTGGTACTCTTCATCAGATTCGGTTTTCAGCTACAATACATTCAATTCATGGTATTCGCTGGAACCCTGGTAATCCTCAGCTTTATTGATCTTGATCATAAAATCCTGCCCGACATCCTGACCTTGCCGGGGATCGCAGTGGGATGGCTGGTATCATTTCTGCCGGGTGGAATCTCCTGGACCGATTCCCTCATTGGGTTGGCAGCAGGCTGGGGATCCCTCTATCTCGTGGCAACCGTTTATGAGCGTATTACGGGCAGGGAAGGCCTGGGTGGCGGCGATATAAAGCTCCTGGCCATGATCGGCGCATGGATGGGCTGGCAGTCTCTGCCGCTCATCGTCTTGATGTCTTCCCTCAGCGGTGCTGTCATCGGTTCTGTTTTTATCCTGTCGGGAGGAAAAGGTGCCCGCACACAGATCCCCTTTGGCCCGTTTCTTTCACTTGGGGCCCTTTCATATCTTTTTTTTGGCCGCCAGATATCACTATGGTATTTTGGTCTTTTTGTCTGATCGCTAACCTGCAATCATGGAGGATTAAAATTTGCGGGTTCCCTTTGCCTTCAACCGCTTGAGAACGGTCGTCATGACCAGCCTGGCGTTTTTGATTCTATCCGCCATGTTGCTCATCCATGTGGTGACGGCCAAACTCACTGAACGTGACCTCATCAATGCGCGTATACAAAGTGGTCGTGTGTTGCTCCAGGCCGTCAACATTATGGTAATCGATTTATCGCAATTCAGGGCCGGGCAATCAAACCGGAAGGCGGGGCGGAAAACCAAACGCTTGGGGACGGATTTTGGCAGACAAGTGGTATCCTTGCTTCATATGGGCGAATTTTCAGGGATTATGATTAAAGACAATTTAGGGTCAGAGGTATTTTCCCATGGTCATTGGGGTGATAAGCCTTCCATTCAAAGTCCCGGAACCCCTCAATCTACCCGGTCCACCCATATTGAATTTTCAGGAAAGACCTGGGGGTTGTTCTGGCTGGCGCCTCGAGATGTGATCCTTTCATCGTCTTTGCGGGTCAAGGGGCAATTTGCGGGATCGGTTGCCATATTTTCTGATTTAAAACCCCTGTACAAAAAAATACGGGCATCCGAACCGGTCATTCTGGGCTATATTGGAATGAATGCGCTGATACTGGTTCTTTTTGGTATTTATCTACTTTCTCGAACGGTGGTCCGGCCCATTAATCGATTGGTTGCGATAACTGAGAAGTTTGATGGCGCCATCCCCATAATGCAGAAGGACGAATCCCCCAACAACGAAATCGGTCGGCTTTCACAATCCCTCAACCACATGTTAAGGGAGCTGGATGCCAATGAACGAAAGCTCAAAGAGAATATTTCATCCCTCGAAGCGGCCAATCAGGAAATCAAGCGTACCCAGGATGAAATGGTGGAGTCTGAAAAAATGGCCACGGTGGGACGTCTGGCCACCGGTGTGGCCCACGAGATCGGCAATCCTCTGGGCATTATCCTGGGTTATATCGAGCTGCTTCAGCGGGGAGATCTCACCGGTCTTGAACAAAAGGATTTCCTTATCAGGATGGAATCCGAGATCAGCCGGATTAACCGAATTATCCGTGATCTTCTTGATTTTTCAAGGCCGTCGGGCGCTGAGCAGCATGATACAAATGCCAATGAAATCCTGGAAGAAGTTCTGACCATTTTAAGCCCACAGCCTTTGTTTGAAAAGGTTCAAGTCAGGCGAATGCTTGAAGCGGAAGCAGTCGTTGTAAAAGTAGCTCAAGATTCCCTGAAGCAGGTTTTTTTAAACATTATCATGAACGCGGCTGATGCCATGGCTGATGAACGGGGTTGCCCTGGAGATTCCAGGGAATCGATTCTGTCCATTGATAGTTTTAACGAAGAAAGGTTTCTGATCTTGCGGTTTTCAGATACGGGCTGCGGCATGAGCCCTGATGACATAAAGCGTATTTTTGATCCGTTTTTCACAACCAAAGCGCCCGGAAAAGGTACGGGTCTGGGCCTTTCCATTTGCTACACGATCATGGATCAGGCGGGTGGCAGGATTCGTGTGGAAAGCGAACCCGGCGGGGGAACCACCCTGATCCTTGAGATGCCCCTGGGTAATATTGAAAAATGAGGAGATTTGTTGTGCCGAAAAAACGAGTGCTGGTGATTGATGACGAAAAAAACATGCGCCATATGTTGAAATTTATGCTGGAGAAGGAAAACTATTTTGTGTCATGCGCAGAAGACGGTTTGACGGCCCTTGAGCGCATGGATCAAGATCATTTTGATTATATCCTCTGTGACATCAGGATGCCGCGCATGGACGGCATGGCGTTTTTAAAGCACGCCAGCGAGAAATATCCCGACAAAACATACATCATGATGTCTGCTTACGGCACTGTTGATATGGCCCTTGAGGCCATCAAAAAGGGCGCATACGACTATATTTCGAAACCCTTTAAAACGGATGAAGTCCTTTTGACGCTCAAAAAGGCGGAAGAACGTGAACGGCTGAAAACGGAGAACCTGAACCTTAAGAAGAAAATGGAAAAGATCCAAAACAAATATTCCTTTGGCAGCATCGTGGCCAGAAGTGAAGCCATGGCAAAGGTCTTTGATCTGGTCGAGAAAGTTGCAGAACATAAAACCACCGTATTGATCACCGGGGAGAGCGGTACGGGAAAAGAATTGATAGCCCAGGCGATACATTCCAATGGGCAGAGGACGGGTGGTGAACTGGTCTGTATCAATTGTGGCGGAATACCCGAAAATCTCCTTGAAAGCGAATTGTTCGGCTATAAAAAAGGGGCCTTTACCGATGCCACCCGAAACAAGCCGGGCCGTTTTGATGAAGCGCACAAAGGGACCTTGTTTCTGGATGAAATCGGGGAATTGCCATTTCCCCTGCAAGTGAAACTGTTGCGGGTATTACAGGAAGAAGAAATAACGCCCCTGGGTGGAAGCGGCGCCAGAAAAATTGATGTACGGGTTATCGCGGCCACGTCAAAGGATCTGGCCAAAGAGGTGGAAAGAGGGAATTTCAGGGAGGAGCTCTATTATCGCATCAATGTGTGGCGCATCCATTTGCCCCCCTTGAGAGACCGAAGGGGTGATCTTTCCCTTTTGACCGGATACTTCGTGGATCAATTCAACAACAAGCTGGGAAAAGCCATTGAAGGCCTCTCTTCAGAGGCCATGGGCATGATTATGGATTACTACTGGCCGGGGAATGTCAGGGAGTTGGAAAATACCATTGAGAGGGCTGTTCTTCTGGCAACGGGCCGATGGATAACCCCTGAAGACCTGCCCTCCAGCCTGCTCAAGCACCGAAATTCCATTGAAGAAATCGATGGGTCGGAAGTGCTCTCCATCAAGCGCGCCACAAGACGTCTGCAGCGGGACTTTATGGCGAAAGCGCTCAAGAGAACAGGGGGCAACAAAACCCAGGCTGCCAAACTCCTTGAGGTCAGTCGCCCCATGCTCATCGCAAAGATAAAGGAATACGGCTTGTAGAAGTTTACGGTAAGAGAATTTCTGCATTACATATCAGTCATTTGCAACACAAAAATGAATGTGGTAGGATGCCTAAGATTAAGGAGAAAGTGCGATTCTGAACAAATGGAACATCGTCATATCAACACAAAAGATAATGAATGGGGTGTAGCTGTCGTACATTCCATTTGGGAACGTGGCTCGGAAGATGATATTTGCGCTCTCATCCTCGAAGTAAAGAGAAATGCCAAGGCTGCCAATGCTGTGAGAAGAGCCATATCCCACTCAGATGTGTATGGTTGGCCAAAATTTTTTAAGCTGTATCTGGACGAGCTTTATGGGAAAAAATAGCGAAATTTATTGGGAACGGTGGGAGAAACTCCTTGAGGCGGCGGCAGATATTCAGGGGCTTCTTCCCGGAAGTGTTATGATTGGCGGCAGTGCTGCTGCGATACACCTCCAGCATCGTTATTCTTTTGATGCGGATCATATTTTATCAAACCTGAAAGAGAATTATGCAGAAGTCCTCGATTTTCTAGAAGGAAGAGACGATTGGGAGACAGCCCGTATCAATCCACCGAAATTAATTTTAGGAAGCTTTCAAGGCGTTGAAACCGGCATTCGTCAACTGAGACGAAACCGTCCATTAGAGACAGAGACTATCGATGTTGGCGGTAAATCGATAACTACTCCGACTATACCCGAGATGCTGAGAACTAAGGGATGGATGATCATCTCTCGTAATGCAACTCGAGATTATATTGATTTCACAGCCTTGGCCAAACATATCAGTATGGAAGGCACGATCGATGCTTTAAAAGATTTTAATGCTTATTATTCGGATTTGATAAGGGGCAAGCAGGCTTCACCTATTGTTCAACTTGTCCGGCAGCTTGCAGAGCCTAAACCGGGAGATCTCGAGGATATTGATCTTTCTCAATACAAAGGAATTAAACCTCCTTTTGATTCTTGGGCTAATATTACAAGAATTTGCGAAGAAATATCTGTGGCATTGGGAAACAGATTGGAGGAATTTCAAAGATGATGCTGCTTGTAACCGTAAACAGTACTATATCATAAACACCTTAAAATCCTTTTTGTCCGGAACCATTCCCGATACGATTTGATCAGCATTGGCACCCACAACCCGAACCTCCTGAACTTCCCCTTCATGCGCATCGCTGTATGAGAGGGTGATTTGAACCGCCAGATCAATGGCTTCGTTCAATAAATCCCCGGACACCAGAACGGTAGGCCCCGGAACCGAAACGGTATTCAAGAGGATGTCCTCTTTTATTGCAAGTTTTTTCAGTTTCTCATTTTCCCGTTTGTTGCGGCCCACCACGATTTTCACATGGTCATTTATCCTGAAATGCCTTCCCAGTTTCAAGGATTCCAGATGATTGACGATGACCTCCGAATTGGAGGCGAGCAGGTCCCTCAAGCGACGGGAAAACCCCTTTTCCGTCAACAGGCAACCCCCTGCGGGAGCGGGATAGTCACCCAGCTTCAGATCCGCTGCCATGCGCATCTGCGGCTTTCTGGAACGTCCCTGAAACCCCAGTAACTCTTCTCTGATGACCCATCCTTCTGTTTCGGGGATGGTGGGCGGCAGGCATTTTGCCGAAAGGGGCCGAAGGAGCAGTCCGTGAAGGCCGCTTTCTTCAGCAACCAGGGCGAGAGCCCTCTTGTTCTGGCTCATGGGCCTTTGCCCCATGACCTCTCCGCTGAAAACGAAAGCAGCATCCTCCGATTCAAGCATTTCTCCGGCAATACGGAACATCAGGGCGTGGCAGTCGATGCAGGGGTTCATGTTGCCGCCATATCCGTGCTTCGGGTGCTTGACCACCTCAAGATGTCGCTTTGTAATATCCACCACTTTAAACGGCAGGTTCATGGATTGGGCTGAAACCTTGGCACGATCGGCGGTAAAAAAGGGGGTTTCAAAAAAAAAGGCCAGAACGTCAATATTCTGTGCCCTTATGGCTTCAGCAGCCAGCATGCTGTCGAGACCACCTGAAAAAACGCAGATTGCTTTCATCGAAATAATGATCTTTCTATAATTCAGCCTTTGCCAATGAAGCCACCAGGTTTTTTTGTTCGTCGGTCAGTTCTTTGGGAACATCAATATTGATTTCAACAAAAGCATTTCCCTTGCCTGAACCATTGTAGCGGGGCAGACCAAAGTTCTTGAGCCGAAATTTGGCATTGTTCTGAGTACCGGGAGGAATCTTAAGCTTGAGTACCTTCTTCTCCAGAGTGGACACCTCGATGTCCGCCCCAAGGACAGCCTGTGAAAACCTGATCTTCTGCTTCAGGTACAGGTCGGCATCCTCACGCCTGAACAGGGGATGGGGGATCTCCTTGATCTGGACATAAAGGTCCCCCGGGGGTCCGCCATTGGGCCCTGGTTGGCCTTTTCCCTGCAATCGCAGCTTTTGACCGCCCTTTATGCCGGCGGGTACTTTTACGGAAACCTGTTCCTGGCGGCCGTTAATCTGATAAGCGATGTTTTTACTGGTGGGTTGGGTGAGTTCTTCCAGGGTCATGGGAAGCTCGTAAATGAGATTCTGACCCTTCATCCGTTGCCCCCGGCTTTGAAACCCGTCGAAACCGCGTCCGCCACCGCCAAACATCTGGCTATAGCCCCCCTGGCCCCTGCCGCCTCTTCCGAAACCGAATTCCTTAAAAATGCTGCCCAGATCAAAATCCCTGAAAATATCTTCCTGGGAAAAGCGATTCTGAAAACCCTCGGCGCCAAACATATCGTACTGTTGTTTTTTTTCAGGATCACGCAGTACGGCATACGCTTCATTGAGGTCTTTGAATTTCGCTTCGGCGGATTTATCCCCTTCGTTATGGTCTGGGTGATACTTCAGCGCCAGCTTGCGATACGATTTCTTGATTTCTGCAGGGGAGGCTGATTTGTCAACCCCAAGAATTTTGTAATAATCTTTTCCGGACATGGCTTCAGGGTGTTGGTCGTGAAAAAAGTGTTTTTGTTTTATATCCCGAAAAATTAATCACAAGGTTCAGGAAGTCAAGGTGTTGGGCGGCAGGGGGGCCGTATCTTTTTCAAGGTGATAAAGTGTGGCGCCCACAGGCGCAAAGGAAAGGAGCAATAAGTTCAATCCGGGGATCAGGAAAAGAATGCCAAACCCCAGGTGAAAAGGAAGGGTCCCGAGCAGAAAACGGAACCGGGAGGCGAAGGGGTTCATTCGCCTGGCGGGTATCAAGTCTGTATTGTCCCATGCAAGGAATATGGCGGCAATACCTGAGGAGAGGATCGTGATAAAAGGCCCCAGCGGCGTGAGCCAGCCTAACAGCAACAGGATAAGGGCCAGCAACACAGGGATCGTGGTCCTGGGAATTTCCTGCTTGATGAGATAGACGAACAGCCGAAATATGGAAACATTTTCCGACTCCTCAATCCGACCTGTGACGCGCTGTTCAGTAATACGGGACATGTGGTCCATAATCAGGACGCTGAAAAAAATCTGGGAAACGAGATAAGAAAAAATGGCCGACAAGCCAAAGAGCGCAAGGGAGAGGATCCAGGATACCAAAACCCACAGCCAGAGAATCCAGTGGCTGGTGGGTTTGGTCCAGATGATTTCAAGTATTTCCCGGTGGTAGGCGAAAATCAGGCCGGCAGCAGCCATGGTCAGCAATATCACCACCATAAACCGCAACAAGCCCCAAAGGAGGAGTCGCGGGGTCTTGAGCCCCAGAAGAAGGCCGCGAAAATTATAACCAATGCCTTTTATGAAACCCATTTTTTATTCCCCGGTTTGGTTTCCAGAACCATTGATCCACCACTCCGTATTGTTGTCAAACCACCACGCGTCACTTTTTGAGGCCATGATTTCGCGGCCCAGGGCTTTCCCGCTGTCGGTACACAACCGCTTCAGTGCGTAACCCAGCCATTCTTTCGCATTGGGGTTGCCTGAATCCAGTTGCACCTTCAATTCAAGAATCAGGTCAAGCTGATCTGCATCCTTTGCAATCCTGGCTTCGAGGGTATTTGCGGCAGTGAACTCATGGGTTAATTTAACAATATCCTTCCCAAAGGGCAGATCCCGGGTCTGGTCCAAAATGGCCTTCTCCTCATTCACCGCCACATACTTCTTATTCACATAATTATGGTCCCCCGTCCTGGCTTCAGGCAGGTCGTGGAACAGGCACATGCGAACGGTTTTATCAATGTCCGCCCCGTTTTCCATGGTGGCGAGGACATAACCCAGGATGGTCGTTCTAAAAGAGTGGTCGGCTACCGATTCAGCGCCCGAACCGAGAAACTGGAATCCGGTTCGGGGTGTCTTTTTCAGCATACCCGCTTCAAACAAAAATTCTACAGTGCGCTTCATCTTGATTTATCCTGATGCAGTGTTTAGTATGGGGCAGTTTTATAGATCACCTGAGATCCAAAATCAATCCGTAAGTGGAAAAACAAACAACATTTCAACGGAACACGAAATGCCTGACATGAAAATACACACCTATCCGGATCCGGTTCTGAAAACACCGGCGGAGCAGATACATGATATCAATGGAGATCTGCAGAGTGTTATTGATCGTATGATTGAAACCATGTATTTGGCCCCGGGCATCGGACTGGCTGCCAACCAAGTGGGTCTCCTCAAGAGGGTCATTGTTTTTGATGGTTCGCCGAGGGAAGAGGAACCCAATCCCCATGTATTGATCAATCCCGAGATCGTTGCCAGTGAAGGCTCAATCAAATGGGATGAAGCCTGCCTGAGCGTGCCCGATTATACCGCTGAAGTTCTCCGTAAGACGCATGTTCAAGTTAAAGGCCTCGACCGGCATGGCAACCCACTGGGTCTGGAAGCGGAAGACCTGTTGGCCGTGTGCCTGCAGCATGAAATCGATCATCTTGACGGTGTCCTCTTCATTGACCGGATCAGCAGCCTGAAGCGGGCCCTTTACAAGAAGAAACTCAAGAAAAAGAAAAAAAGGGATTGAGTGAATGATTCAACAGAATCCGAGTCTTTTACCGGCGCGGCCCGGGATCATATTCATGGGCACCCCTGATTTTGCAGTGCCGTCCCTGGAAGCATTGATTGCGCATGATCATCATGTGCAGGCGGTGGTGACCCAGCCGGACAGGCCCCGAGGAAGAAGTGGAAAACCTGTGCCACCCCCCGTGAAACGGTTGGCAAAACGATTCGGGATAGAGGTTCTTCAGCCGGAAAGGGCTTCAGATGAATCGTTTTGCCGGGTCATCGGCACTGTTTCACCCGATCTCCTGGTGGTGATTGCCTTTGGTCAGGTTCTGACAGAGCAACTTCTGAATATTCCGTCATGGGGGGGATTGAACGTTCATGCATCCCTGCTGCCGAAATATCGGGGGGCCGCCCCCATTCAGCGGGCCGTTATGAACGGTGAGCGTATGACCGGCCTCACGGCCATGCGCATGGACCAGGGATTGGATACCGGTCCCCTCCTGTGCCAGGAAAAAACACCCATTGGTGCCCATGAAACAGCCGGTGAACTCCACGATCGGCTTGCGGATATGGCCGCGACTTTTCTAATTAAAACCCTTGGGCACCTGTCTGAAGACGGCATTTACGAAACACCCCAAGACGATACGCTGGCCACCTATGCCGAAAAAATCGACCGTAACACCGGCCGCATTTTGTGGGATCGTCCGGCAGATCAGATCTCAGCACTGATTCGGGGTCTCGATCCCTGGCCTGGGGCCTATACCACAATAAATGGCAAAACCCTGAAGCTGTTTTCATCCCGGGTGGTGAGTGCCGGTGATACTGACACGGTTCCGGGAAGGGTCAGAGGACATTCACGGGAAGGGTTGCTGCTGGAAACAGGTGACGGGGTTATTCTGGCGGAGGCACTGCAGCTTGCCGGTAAGAAACGACTGGGGGCATCGGATTTTCTGCGGGGTTTTCCCGTCCAGCCCGGAACTCTTCTTGGGCCCGGAACCCTTCCTGGAAAGAAAACATGAAAGATTCCGCTACCAACAATAATGGCCGTAACACGGCTGAAGAATCGCTTCAACCGGAACCCATCGAGCTGAGTACATTTACCAGACCTCGAAAACGCGTTTTTATCTTTCTCCTTCTGGTCACCAGTGTGCTCCTCCTGGGGCTCGCTTATCTCTTATGGTGGGTGCCCTTTGTGGGCCTCGCCAATATCCATGAATGGGTGCCGGCGATTCTGGCAGTTGTGCTGAGCTGCATCGTACTGGTAAGCCTTGGCGCCGTCTTGACGCTTGTCTTTACCATCATCAGGGGAAAAAATCTTTTTTTCAATCGTCGTATCAGGGGGGTGGTGATTCGTGTGGTGTTCCCCCTGCTGGTGGGTGTGGGCAAGTGTTTCGGTATTCAAAAATCGGAAATCAGGAGATCTTTTGTGGCCATTAACAATCAATTGGTCATGGCTGAGGCCCAAAGGGTTAAACCGGAAAAAATACTGATCCTCCTGCCCCATTGTCTGCAGAATCATGATTGTGACGTAAGGATCACCGGGAATGTGCAGAATTGCAAATCATGCGGCAAATGCAAAATCAAGAATCTGGCGGCGCTCTCCGAAAAATACCATGTGCATGTGGCGGTCGCCACCGGTGGCACCCTGGCCCGAAAAATTGTCGTGGAAAAACGCCCTAAGATTATCATTGCAGTGGCGTGCGAGCGGGACCTCACCAGCGGCATTCAGGACGCTTATCCCATTCCCGTTTTCGGTGTTTTTAATCGCAGACCTTTCGGCCCCTGTTATGATACGGATGTCAATATCGACCTTGTGGAAAAAGGGTTGAAAACCTTTCTAATCAACTGATCCCTGATGTCCAGAAACCTTGCCTTAAAATCCCTTAACAGCGCCGGCACACCCGGTCAGGCGGAACGGCGTCTGGAAATTCTTTTTTCACAAAACCCCGGGCTGAACGAACGGGATCGGGCCTTTGCGGTCCATCTGGTTCAAGGGGTCCTGAGATGGCGAATCAGGCTCGACTGGATATTGAAACAGTATGTTCGGTTTCCCTTTAGAAAGATTGATCCGCCGGTATTGAATATCCTTCGCCTGGCCCTGTTTCAGATCCTGTTCCTGGATCGCGTTCCCGAGTCCGCCGCCGTCAACGAAGCGGTAAAACAGACCCAAACAATGGGCAAGCATCATGTGGCAAAATTTGTCAACGGCATCCTGAGGCAGATCTGCCGGAAAAAAGAGCAGCTGCCATACCCTCACCCTGAAAAAGAAAGAGATCTTTATAGATCGGTCTATTATGCCTACCCCATGTGGCTGGTAAAGAAATGGGCCCGGGAATTGGGCGCTGATATGGCCCTGCAACTGCTGAGGGCCGGGAACGAAATTCCAAAACTCACCATCAGGACCAACACCTTGCAAACCACCCGTGAGCTTCTGTTGAATCGCCTTGAGGAAGAGGGCATCGAGGGGAGGGCGGTTTCCTTCGGTCCCGAGGGCATTGAATTGATCAATTTCAAGGGATCCATTTCCCGGGTGAATGCCTTTAAGGAAGGTCTTTTTCAGGTGCAGGGCGAGGCGGCCCAGGTCTGCGCTCACCTTCTGTCACCCGGTAAAGAAGACATAATCGCAGATATGTGCGCCGGTCTGGGGGGTAAAAGTACCCATCTGGCCGAGCGGATGGGGGATCGGGGTCGAATCCTGGCGTTGGACAACAGTCTTGCTCGCTTGAGAGGTTTAAGACAAAACACGGAAAGACTGGGGATTGGAAGCATATCCCCCCTGGCTGCCGATGTCATGGCGCCGATCTCTTTTCTGCGAGGTGCCTTTCAAAAAATCATGGTGGACGGTCCTTGTTCCGGTTTGGGCGTCATTTCAAAGCATCCCGACACGAAACTGACCAAAAAAGAGGATGACATCAAACGCCTGGCAATGATACAAAAATCCATCCTGTCCCGATCCTGTCAGGTGCTCGACCAAAATGGTGAAATGCTGTATGTGACCTGTACCCTCTCAAAAGAGGAAAATGAGGGGGTGGTGGAAAGTCTATTGCGGGAGAACCATGGCGTTGTACTTGAGGACCTGCATTCGCGTATCCCCCCCTGGGGCGTTGACCTGGTGGATGATCATGGTTTTCTCAAAACCTTTCCCCATATTCACGGTATGGAAGGATTTTTTGCAGCGCTTTTCAGGAAAAATTGATTTTAAGGGAGAAATAATAATATGAAAAAGATATCACCTTCGATCCTGTCCGCCGACTTCACCCGCCTGGGCGAAGAGATTACGTCCGTTGTGAACGCGGGAGCTGACTATATTCACATCGATGTCATGGATGGGCACTTTGTCCCCAACATCACCATCGGACCTCTGGTGGTCAAAGCAGCGAGACCCGTTACGGACATCCCCTTCGACGTCCATCTCATGATTTCCCAGCCGGACCTTTTCATTGAGGAATTTGTGAAAGCAGGCGCCGACATTATCAGCGTCCATGGGGAAAGCACCGTCCACCTCCACCGAACCGTGAATTATATCAAAAGCTGCGGCGCCAAAGCGGGCGTGGCGTTGAATCCCGCCACCCCCATCAGTGTGCTGGATCATGTGCTCACGCAACTGGATATGGTTGTGATCATGAGCGTCAACCCCGGCTTTGAAGCGCAGAAGTTCATCCCCGAAGTCATTCCAAAGATCAAAGCATTAAGGGAAAAGATTGACAAATTGGGGCTTAATATGGAGATCGAGGTGGACGGCGGCATCAATCATGAAACCATTGGGAGCGTCTCTTCTGCAGGTGCCGATGTTTTTGTGGCCGGTTCGGCCATATATCACAGTAAAAACTATGGGGATACCATTCAGGTGTTGAGGCGGAATATGGGGTAAGGAATATCCACTAAATCATAATCAGCGCTTTCTCAAATTGCTTTATGTTGTCTTCGAAAAATCGCTTGATCCTCTTCCAATCCTGAATTTCTCCATCAGGCAACAGGATTGGATCAGGTTCGCATCGGAATACATTTCCCTCAGTTTTTTCACATCTTTTTCATCGCCGAAATCGAGCACCCTTGCGATGACATATTCTGCATGACGCCGGATATCGATCTCCCGTGCATCCCAGAAAAGGGTCGGATCGAAAATGCTTTTTGCATCTCTCAATTCCCCACTCATCGCAACTATCGTCTCCCCTGGTTCCTTTGGTCCTAAAGAGGCAATTTCCCATACACCCAAATTAAATACAGGTCCATATTATATCATACAATGCAACTTTTCTGGTAATATTTTACAATCTCAGGGTTGTTGGCCAAATCCCTATGGGGGTAACCATACACAACAATATTTACCCTGTTTTCGACGTCCGGGGAAAGGTGGCGAAATTTGCCATTGTCGGGGTAGACATCTCAGAAAAGTGCGGATGGAAGAGGCGCTCCGGCAAGCGCATGACAGGTTAGAAAGGCGAGTTGAAGAACGAACAGCCCGGACGCTTTGGCACTGTTCAAGGCAGACCCGGATCGATTCGATCTGGTGGTTACCGACATGACCATGCCCCATATGACAGAAGACAAGTTGGCCAGGGAGATGATGAACATCAGACCTGCCATCCCGATTATCCTTTGCACCGGATTCAACAGGAAGATCTCTGAGAATAAAGCAAAGGAGATCGGCATCAAGGCCTCTTTAATGAAGCCGCTGGTGCGTAAAGACCTGGCCGAGACCGTTCGGAAGGTACTCGGGGATTGAGGGGAAACGGGGTCAATGGTTGGTGGCAGACGGCTTTTTCAGCTTTCGGAGGGCCTTTTCGCTGTCCTTTTTGTGGGTGATGGTCAGGACCACAACATCCGTGGCAATAATGCGGTAGTATGCCCTGAAGTCTCCGCTTCGCAATCGATAAAGGGGGGGACGAAACCCGGTAAGTTTTTTAATGCGGCTTTTGCCAAATGGCAGGGGAGAAATTTCTAAATAGATCTTGATATCCTTGGCAATCTGGAGGGCGTAATCAGGTTCAATATCTTCAATCTCCCGTTGGGCCGACGGACTGAAGATGACCCTGAACCTATTTTTCACTGGAGCGCCCCTCTAATTTTTCAATCATTGCATCGACTGTAATCCCGCTGTGGGCTTCATACTCGGCGTAAGCCTCTGCAATCCTGGTTTTGAAGGCGGGATCGTTTTCAATAAGGTAATCGGCCAAATCATCCTCGTTCATATGATGGAGGATGGCCTTCGGCTTGCCATAAACGGTAATGATGATGTCTTCTTCTTCAGATTTTTTAAGGATATCCATCGTTTTCTGTTTAAGTTCTTTTACGCCTTTGAATCGCATAAGAGGCCTCCATGAAAGGTTATACAACAGTGTAACCTTTTTTTATGAGGCATGTCAAGCGGTCATTGGATGAGAAGAGAGCGGGGGCTGGCCTTGACATGTGACTAAACAGATCATCGGGAATATGTCACAAGTCGAGGTCAGACCCCGTTCCATTCATGAGGGATTGCCTTTACAACCCAAAGCTGCGGTGTTATAAACCGTTCCTGAAAATGGTGTTAAAGGTTTAAATATATGCAGGGAAATTCCGTATGTCCGCAAACGAATCAAATACCACCCACAAGTCAAAGGGACTTCTCACCCAAGCCATAGACCGTTTTTCCGACGCAAGGATCGCCGTTTTGGGCGACATTATCATGGATGAATTTATCTGGGGGGATGTGTCCCGGATTTCTCCGGAAGCGCCCGTGCCGGTCCTGGACGTGGAGCGGGAAACAAAACTTCTGGGAGGTGCCGCCAATGTGGTGCGCAATATGGGGGCTCTGGGTGCCGATGCGATCCTGTGTGGGATTGTGGGCGAGGATGCCATGGGAGAGGAAATCGTCGCCGAGCTTACGCGCATGGGACTGAGATCCGATGGCCTGGCCGTGGAAAAGGGTCGTCCCACCAGTATCAAAACCAGGGTTGTGGCCCGGAACCAGCAAATAGTTCGGTACGATAGGGAGAGCCGGGCCGAAATCCGAGCTGAAAGTGTTCAGCGGATGCTTGATTTTGCAGCGGCGACATTTCCTGATATTGACGCCGTTGTGATTTCCGATTACGGAAAAGGGTTGATTTCCGCGCCCCTTATGAAAGGCCTGAGATCTTTATTCGGAACAAAGTCAATCAATCCCGATATGGTTGTGACTGTAGACCCCAAGACCGGTAATTTTGAACATTACACCGGGGTGGATGTTATAACCCCCAATCATCACGAAGCAGGGCAATTTTGCGGCTTTAAAATCGTTGACGAAAAAACCCTTAAAAAAGCCGGCCGTAAAATGCTGGCGGCGTTGAACTGCCGCTCCGTTTTGATTACCCAGGGGAAAGACGGCATGACCCTTTTTGAGCGTGAAGGGGAAATCACCCACATTCCCACCGTGGCCAAGAAAGTCTTCGATGTGACCGGTGCCGGTGATACGGTTATCAGCGCCATTTCCCTGGGACTGACTGTGGGCATGGATTTAAAGGCCGCGGCCCATGTGGCCAATGTAGCCGCCGGCATTGTGGTCGGTGAAGTAGGCACCTCCGCCGCAACGGCAGCGGTCGTGAAAGACGCCATTTTGAAGGAAAAACAACTATGAGCCGGCCGGAAATATCAGATGATGTTAAACTGATGATGAGTCTTTTTTCTCCTGAAAAAGCGCTCGTTGAAAACGTCATTGAACAGTTGTCGGATATTTACGGAGAAACAGACTGGATAAGCCCAGAAATTTTCTTTGACCGAACCCGCTACTACGAAAAAGAGATGGGGTGGCCCCTTTACCGTAGATTTATCTCTTTTAAGAACCTCATCCCCCCTGAAATGCTGGTGGAAATAAAGCTCAGAACCAATGAGATCGAGAAAACATATTTGAAAGGGCAACAAAGGTGTATCAATATTGATCCGGGGTATATTTCCCTGGAAAGGCTGGTGCTGGCCACCGGCAAGAATTACATCCACCGGATCTATCTGCGGAAAGGGATCTACGCCGACCTGACCCTGGTTTTCAAACGGGGCGGTTTTGAGACACTGGACTGGACTTACCCCGATTATGCCGATCCCAAAATGATTGACTGGTTTAATACCATCAGATCCCAATATCTGGAACAATTAAGGGCTCGCTCAAAAATAGATTCGCAGAATTGACGCTCAGATTTGGGTCAGATTTGGCTGCTGCGATTGAGTGAA
>CAYSFQ010000025.1:0-21791 GCA_964430575.1 uncultured Desulfobacteraceae bacterium | reverse complement strand
ACATGAACTCTGGGACTGATGGCGGTGTGTGCAACATCCGGATAGGCATGAAATGGACATTGTTTGTGAATCCATACTCACGCCTCCGCAAAGTGGGCGAAGTGTGGAGTGAACGTCTTCAGCAACTCGCAGACACAGGGCTCCCCTTGCCCCCAGAACCAGAGCCACTGCCAGGCCTACAGATTCCCGGAGAAACGTCGAAGTCGCGCATGGCGCGACATGAAGATGAGTTCAAGCTTTCCGCGGCCGCTTACACGGAGGCGTTGCATCTTGGCGTTGGTCTCAGGCTTGTTGCTCCGGTCGTTGCGGAGGCCTTCGTGAACCTCCTCATCTTCCTGACAGGAAGGGACGATATCAAAAATGACGCTCGCCTATACGACTCGGTCATTCGACAGCCCATCGACGTCCGCGTGAAGTCACTACACCTGCACTGTCAAGGGTTCGCCGAGCCTGTCCGTGACTCCGATGAGCAGTTCAAGCGATTCCATTCACTCATGAACAGCCGGAACGACACCATGCATGGCAACGTGGACCCGAAACGCCTTGCTTTCGGCACTGTGTATTTCGAAGACACGACGCCACTCCCCCCCACTTGCGAGAAGCTATCGGAGAACGTTCTGAAGAACTCGCTCAAGCACGTTGAGCCTGAGACTGCCCTCGATGACTTCAAGACGGTCTGTGACTTCATCGACTTCCTGATGACGAAGTTGGAAGAGCCGGTCCGTCCTCAAGTCGAGATCGTATCTCAGACACGTGACCTTGGGTGGAGAGAAGACACAAAGAGAGTTGGGGTGCTCTTCTCAAACTGGGTTGCTGAGGGATTCATCGGATGGTGAGAGGTCGAACAACCGAGTGAACCATACAAATGATAGCCGCGCTGCGGCCACCATTTGATGGTTACTCGAAGCGTTATCCCTGAAGAACTATTGTAATGACCACAAAGCGTATACCTCCATCACAAAAGACCGTTAAGAAGCTATTTGCTTTATCAGGCGGTCTATGCGCTTTCCCTGGTTGTAGGACTAGGCTTGTCGATGAAATGTCTGGAGCTATGCTCGCCGAAATGTGCCACATCCGCGGTTTATCTTCTGGCGGGCCTCGCTATGACTCAACACAGGGCGACCCTCAACGAAACCAAGAGGGCAATCTCCTTCTTTTGTGCCCTACCCACCATAGCCTTATCGATCAGGCTTCAGATAAATACACTGTGGATTGGCTGATTTCTATTAAGCAAGCACACGAAAATTGGGTAAAAGAGAGACTTTCCATTCCGCCACAACCAATTAATGATCGTCAAATTGCTGACTTATCTCGACAAGTTGCAGAGGCGTCTGTAGATTTTGCTATTGTCGTTGCACTCGAAAAAGAATTAGCTGCTTTGCTACGGTATTTCCCAGAATTAAAGCGTGCGATGAATACCGAATCTGATGTAAGGAGCCTACTATGTTGCGACTATTCCAACGGCGCTTGGTGGTTCATACCGCATCGTCGCTACTCTACTACATTCTATGGGCAACCTTGATGCTGCCCATGCGACAGCAGATTTAATTCGAGACTGGAATCCTCGATTCGTTCTGGTTAATGGAATTGCGGGTGGGCTTAATCGAAAAAAGCAGAAATACGGTGATGTTGTAGTTTCAGATTCAATTATTTACGGTTCATCCGACTAAAGCGTACTTTGCCTCATGAATTGCCATTATTTTGAGTTTGAAAAATTCCATATCCCTGAAACCATAAGCTTGTCTCTGCATGGTTTTGATTTTGTTGTTAGTACCTTCAAGGGGTCCAGTTGAGATCGTGTAATCGTAGTAGTTCAAAAGGCCGCTCTTGTGGCTTGCGAGGGTGTTGGCCAACTGCTTCAATATTCGAACGTCGGAACCGCTGGCACGTCTTATCCAGCTTTCAAGAAACGCAGTTGCTGTCATTTTATTGGTTTGTTTCTAGAATTGCCGCAGATCCTCTTTCATGTAGTAGGCGGTAGCCAAAGGTTGATTCAGTTCAAGCGCCTCCCTGAGTCGGCGATGTTCATCACGGTCTGGATCCAGGTTTTCGGGATTTTTAAGGAGCAACCATCGGGTTCCTTTCATAACCTTCTTTTGGAGGATGTCATTGACTTCATGATACAATTGACGTCTCAGCTCAGAGAGTTTGTCATTGAACATTTTGATGACGTGGAAGTGGTCAAAGACAATCTTTGCATTCGGCAGATTCTTGATGATAGCACTGATGTAAGCGGGTGACATATCAATGGCGACGGCATCAATTTTACTTTTGGCGCGTTTTACCTGCTTCCAGAAAGGATCCAGTGCATCAGCACCTTTGCCGACACCGACGAAAACAACCGCACCGGTTTTGAGGTCAAGAACCACTGTCAGATACCGATGTCTTTTGCCAATACTGATTTCGTCAATGGCTATCTCTTTCAGTTTTTTC
This sequence comes from uncultured Desulfobacteraceae bacterium, assembly GCA_964430575.1. GTDB lineage: Bacteria > Desulfobacterota > DSM-4660 > Desulfatiglandales > Desulfatiglandaceae > NaphS2. The sequence continues at coordinate 19,358 of CAYSFQ010000025.1, read as the reverse complement.
AGCTTTGGACGGGAAAAGCGCTTTTGGAGATAACGTTTCTGGATGTCTTTGATGACATCCCAGCTGACACCGAGATGGCGTGCTGTATCCTGGATGGTCATGTACTTGGACAGTTCCAGGGCATAGCGTTCAAAGGACTTGGTGTAGCTTCTACGAGGATTGGCGAAACCGATTTTCACTTGCCTGACAAGGCCACAGACCAAACACTCAACGCGCTGTACGGCGACTGAAAACCAAACAGGCTTCCGGCCAATGGGTAAAGATCGGAATTTCCTATCGACTTTGCCACGGCGTATGATCTTGCGGGATTGGCAAGATGAGCATTGGAGTTCAAAAGCTTTTGGACGTAGGGTAAACATCACAACACCACCACTGAATTTACTGTTGATGTAGTCATAGCCATGGACACCGAAACCGTGATACAAAAGACTTGTGGACATAGGGAACTCCTCCTTTTTGTGTGAATTGGTCTTCACATAGGAGGTAATTCTTATTGTCCACTTTTTCAATCACTCAAAGTACGCAAGATCCGGATGAACCTTATTTACTATGAACTCGGCAAGGTTCGTGAATCGGGGATTGAACATCGAAACAAACACTTTCAATCGGATCGAAGCTTGGTAGATGGCCTGCTAAATCTTAGAGACTCAACTTGGAAAGAACGTCTGCCATTACGGCCAGACGGGAATATCCGACCTCAAATCCATTTTGGCCCGATTGCGTCAGGCGACAAGGTGATAGCGAGCGATACGGCGGCCTGTCAACTTTTTGCTATCCATCCAAAGCTGATTGCAGTGGAAATGGAAAGTGCCGGTGTTGCATCCGCCGCTTTTAGTGCGATGAAGCGAATTGGCTTTCTTACAATTCGAGGAATCTGCGATTTTGCTGACGCATCCAAGAATGATAATTGGCATGAATACGCCGCACATTCAGCAGCTTCTTGCCTTCGCGCCTCTATAGAGAACAGACCTGTCGCACCATCTGAAGGGAGTTGGCCCAAACAAGAAACTGATTTCATAAACAAGCCAGAATTGATATCTGTCGAAGTACGTCAACATCTTTTTAATACTCTCAAAAGCGCTGTTGATATGGAAGAATTCAAGAATTTATGTTTTCTCATTGGTGTCGATATCGACGAACTCCCAGGCGACAGAAAATCTGCCCGGATTAGGGAGTTGATTCTGCTGTTCGAACGGAGACGCGAAATACATGTACTAAAATCAGCCGTGCAGGATATTTTGCCCAAGGCTGCGGGTTAACACCGCAATACAATTCAAAAAATGGCAAAAGTAAAAAAGAAGCTCACCACAGCACAAAGGCGCGCCAGAAAAAAAGCCAAAGCCGAAAGGCAAAAGAAGTATGTGTGGGTTTTTATGAATGGAAAGCAAGTCAGAGTCAAGAGACCGCCCACGATAGACGGAATGGATGTTGACGAGTACATTCAAAAGAATGCTGATCCAATATGGCTACACCAAAATGAAATGTGGGAATATATCAAAACAGATGAAGACATTTCTTAAATTCAAAACGGTGTCAGTAACGAAAGCAGGTGATTACTATCAGATCATGTTTCATGATGACTTGGATACTGAAGATGAACCATATTTCATGATTCAAAGACAATTCGAGTTCCCTGATGGTGGTATTTGCCACTTTGAGAGCCATTATGAAGAACTTTTTGAACACTGTAAGGCTGAATCAGCATCACTTTCCAGAAATAAACTGAGCCTTTCATACGGGAAAGAGCAGTGTCGAGATATTGAAATTGAATTTGGTTTGCACGGTACTGATTATCAAGAATTAGTATCGACGTTGAAAGAAATGATTCCAGAATCAATTATCAACACGCTGAAATAAAGTTATTTGATGATTTAAGGATGTCCCCGAATTTCGAAATCCCGAAATCGAAGTAAAGGAATTGCATGAAACCTGGAAAGAACGATATCCCTATAAAACGTAAAATATCTGGAAGACAGTTAAAGGAACTACAAAAACATACGTGGCAAATGTGTGAAGCTTTTGGATTGGATAGAAAAATTGAAAAATATAAAGGCACGAGACCTATTTCATTTTACAGTTGGGATTTGGATTGCATTCTAGATGTGTTAGATATGGCGCTGGATGATGAAAAAGAATACCCGGATAAAAACGATGAAGGGTTTCTCAGGTTACATGATTTGTATGTGGATCTAAAAAAGGCATACAAAGAAACGTATGAAGGTCCTGCCCGTGATCCACATTTTATGAAAGCTACCAGCAAATAGGTTCCTTATGGCTGAGAAAGCGAAAACTAAGAATAGCTCAGGGGTTGACAAAGGATTGGTTGCAATGTTCCTTAGGATGTCGCCGGAAGAGCGCCTGAAGGCAAATGATAACGCAGTACGTGCTATTTTGGAATTGAGAAATGCATACCAACGGCAAAAAAACAACAGGAGTGGATCTGAGCGCAATAATTGAAGGTCTCATAAAAGCGGATGTTAAATTTATTCTTGTGGGAGGCCTTGCTGCGGTTGTCCAGGGAGCGCCGGTTACAACGATGGATGTGGATGTCTTGGCGAAGGAATGACGGAAAAATTCAGAAATCGATACAGAATACCCTCCGCACGTCTGCAAACATGGGATTATGGTCGCGCGGGGGCCTATTTTATTACCATTTGCACACGCCAACAAACGCATTATTTGGGTGAGATTGTAAATGGTCTCATGCGATTATCGGTAATTGGCATTTTGGCGGATGTGTTTTGGCATGAAATTAAAGGTCATGCCGAAAATGTCGAATTGGGTGCGTTTGCGGTGATGCCCAATCATGTTCATGGGATATTGTTGTTAAGTCAAAACGATGGTGGTGGTTGTGGGGACCGTAGAGACAAGGCATGCCTTGTCTCTACAAAACCAACGACAACGACGGAAACAACAAAATCAAGTGGACAACGCCGATTTCAAAATCAGGGTAAAAACACGGTTTCATCCATTATCGGGGGATACAAATCGGCGGTCAGCAAGCATGCCCATCGTTTGGGGTATGAATTCAAATGGCAATCACGGTTTCATGATCATATTATCCGCAATCATGAATCCTATTGCCGCATAGAAGAATATGTCATCACCAACCCACAAAAATTGGGCGAATGACAAATTTTATGATGGATTGCCGTCCCGGTAATGTTGGTGGGGATAATGGATGATGGGTAGAGACAAGGCATGCCTTGTCTCTACAACGGGCGGATATTTTTGTGACGCCAAAGTAAGGTAAAAAAAACAGGATGTCCTTCGATGAAATTCAGTTAATCCGGATGATCGTTGCGGTGGTGGCCACCGCTTTGTTTGTGGCCGCCAGCGTGATCTTCCTGGTCTACCTGGAACGGAAGGTGGCGGGGCACGTTCACCGGCGGCCCGGGCCTTTTGAGGTGGGCCCCCACGGTATGCTCCAAACCGTTGCGGATGCCGTTAAACTCCTCTCAAAACAGCCTCTCAAACCTGATGGCGCCGACCCCATCCTGTTCTGGCTGGCGCCCATCGCCGCTTTTGCACCGACGTTGCTGTTGCTGCTCCCTATCCCCTTTGGACCGATCCTCACCGGATTTGAGGTAAACCTGGGACTGCTGCTGATCTTGGCATTTTCAGGCATCAACGTGCTGGCCCTTTGCCTGGCCGGGTGGGGTTCCGACAACAAATGGGCCATGCTGGGCGCGGCACGATCCGTGGCCCAGGCCGTGGGGTATGAAATCCCCCTGCTGCTGGCGGTCCTGGCTGTGACCTTTACCAGCGGTACGCTGAACCTCTCGGAGATGGTGGGGCAACAGGGGCCATACCCATGGCACTGGAACATCATGACCCAGCCCCTGGCCTTTTTCATTTACTTTGTCTGTGCGATCGCCGAGACCAACCGAAACCCCTTTGATCTGCCGGAAGCGGAAAGCGAACTCACCGCCGGTTTTCATACGGAATACTCGGGCATGGGGTTCGGGCTCTTTTTCCTGGCGGAATACACCAACATGATCGTGGTTTGCAGCGTCTGCACGGCCCTTTTTCTGGGGGGCTGGCAGGGACCCTTTCTGCCAGGGATTTGGTGGTTTCTGGCCAAGATGTATGTGCTCCTGCTGGTCATGATGTGGTTCCGGTGGACCTTTCCCCGTCTCCGCTTTGACCAGCTGCTCAACTTGAACTGGAAGTGGCTGTTGCCGCTGGCGCTTATCAACCTGATGGTGACGGCCCTGGTCATGAAACTTTTTTAAGAAAATCATTCATGAATGCACTGAGAAAAATGGGTGAGGATGTTCTGGGACTCTGGAGCCTGGTGAAAGGGCTCAAGATCACCGGCGCTTTCTTCTTCTCAAAACAGGTGACTGTCCATTACCCGAGAGCCTGCGTGGACAATCTGGCGACCTTCAGGGGACCCATTGCGCTTGTTCCCAACCCGGAAGACCCGGCTAGCCCCCTTTGTATCGCGTGCATGACCTGTGTGGCCACCTGCCCCACGGGGGCTATTTCAGTGGTCAAGAAAAAGGCGCCGAAACCCGTCCAAGGGACCCCAGGCGAAAACAAAACGGCTCAAAAGGCCCCCAAAGGCCCAGCAAAATTCACCTATGACTACACCTTGTGTTGCCAGTGCGGCCTGTGCGTGGAAAACTGCCCCAAAGGGGCCATCCGTTTTTCAGGAAATCCCTATTGCGCAAGCATCCACAAAAGGGATTTCGAATTTGATCTACTTGAGAAAATCAGGGTAAATATGGGCTGAGAGTATGGAAATCCTTGCCAAAGCGGCGTTTACTTTCTACTGCCTCATCATATGCATGGGTTCCATCATGGCTGTCATTTCCAGAAGCCTAGTGCGTGCCCTTGTGGGCTTGATTGCCGTGATGATCGCTGTTGCGGGCATGTATCTTTTGCTGGCAGCGCCCTTTATCGCCTTTATGCAGATCCTCATTTACGTCGGGGGGGTCAGCGTGCTCATCTTTTTTGCCATCATGCTGTCAAGGGCGTCAGCTGAAGGCGATGAAACCGGTCCCGTTTCTCTTGGTAAAGCGGTCAATGCCTTTGTCTGCCTGCTGGTGCCGGCAGTGATTCTTTCTCTCATCATCATTTATTACCCTGAAGCGGCACGGGATTCACCCATGAAAGTGTCTCCCGCATTGCTGGGCGAGGGGATGCTCGGGCCCTATCTGCTCCCCTTCGAGCTGATTTCCGTGGTGCTTTTTGCCGCCATGGCCGGCGCGGTGCTGGCGGCCTGGCGGAAGCGGGGGCGAAAATGACCGATCTCATGCTGTTTCAACTGGTGGGTGTGTTCCTGTTTTGCGTAGGCGTCTTTGGCCTTGTCTGGCGTAAAACCCTCATGGGCATGCTGATTGCCCTGGAGTTGATGATCAACGGCGCCGGGCTTTCCATTGTGGCGGCGGCCCAGCTCACGACAGGAGATGCGGTCAGGGGCCAGCTGGCGGCACTTTTTGTCATGGGCCTGGCCGCCGCTGAAGCAACATTGATGCTGGCCATTATTCTGGTGGTGGTCAAACGGTTTAAGAACGCCAAAACCGACGGTATTTCCCAAATGGAAAGGTGATTTAATTGATTCGGAATCCTGACATCATCAACAGCATCCGACCGCTTATTCCAGTGGCCGTCACTTTTGCCGCCCCCTTTCTCGTCCGGCTCATGGCCAAAAAGGAAAACCGGCGGGAAGCCGTTTCCTTTGTCCTCGGATCCATCGCTTTTCTGGCCGTGGTCTCCATGGCGCCCGGCATTCTGGAAGGAAAAATCTACACCTACACCCTGTTTCGCATCCTTCCCGGCATCACGTTAAGCTTTTGCGCCGACGGTCTGAGCATGGTCTTTGCCCTGATCTCGTCCTTTCTCTGGATCCTCACCACCAGTTATAACATCGGCTACATGCGAACCCTCAAGGAACATGCCCAGACGCGATATTATGTCTGTTTCGGGGTGGCCGTCTTCGGGGCCCAGGGGGTGGCTTTTGCGGGTAATATCTTCACCCTTTATCTTTTTTATGAAATCATCACCCTCTTTACTTACCCGTTGGTGGCCCATTACCAGAGTAAGGATGCCTTTGAGGCGGGCAAGAAATACCTGGTATATCTGCTGGGCACCTCCAAGCTCTTTTTCCTGCCGGCCATGATTATTACCTATGTGTTGTGCGGAACCCTCGACTTTCAACTGGGGGACATCCATAAAGGGATTTTTCCGGCCGATGCCAACCCGGTGCTGCTCATTGTGGTGTATATCCTGTTTCTGGCAGGCCTCACCAAGACGGCCATCATGCCGCTGCACAGCTGGCTGCCATCCGCCATGGTGGCCCCCACGCCCGTCTCCGGCCTGCTGCACGCGGTGGCCGTGGTCAAAGCGGGCGCCTTTTCCGTGTGCCGGATCATGCTCTCCTGTTTCGGGCTGGATTCCCTGCATGATCTGGGACTGGGCATGCCCACCGCCTATGTGGCGGGGTTCACCATCATCGCAGCAGCCCTGATCGCGCTCACCAAGGACGACATCAAGGCGCGGATTGCCTACAGCACCGTGAGCCATCTTTCCTACATTGTCATGGGGGTCGCCATGCTGACCCAGGGGGGCGTGGAGGGGGGCGTCTCGGCCATAGCGCACGACGCCTTTCCCAAGATTACGCTGTTTTTCGCCGCCGGCTGCATCATGGTGGTGACCGGCTCCAAAAAGATCAGTCTCATGAACGGGCTGGGCCGACGCATGCCCTGGACTTTCGGGGCCTTTGCCCTGGCCACGCTTTCCTTTATCGGGCTGGCGCCGGCCAGTGGCTTTTTAAGCAAATTCTACCTGATCACCGGGGCCACAAACGCGGGGCAAACCGTGCTCATGCTGGTCATCCTGGCCAGCGTTTTGTTGAACATGGCCTACTTCGGCCCCATCGTTATCAGGGGGTTTTTCATGCCCCCCGTAAAAAGTGTGGATATGAGCCAATATGCTGAAGCCCCGAAAACTATGGTGGTCCCCATGTTCATGATCGCCATACTGTCAATTCTCATCGGGTTTTACCCGCAGACTTTTGTCAGTTTTGTGGATGTTTATGGAAAATTCTGGAGATAACAGGTTATGAACCTCATCGAAGGCAGTTTTCTGCACCCGGCCACGCTCTTTGTGGTACTGGGGCTTATCCTCCCGTTTCTTCGGGGCGCCTTCTGGCGTGTGCTGCTTTTCATACCGCCCGTTGCGGCCATTTTTCTGACCCTTCAACTACAGGTGGGCCGTTACTGGGAGGTGGACTATGTGGGGCAGGTCCTGGTGCTCGGCCGGGTGGATGCCCTGTCGCTCCCTTTCACCATTCTGTTCGCCTTGATGAGCCTTATCTGTACCACTTTTTCTTTTCATGTGCGTGACAAAGCCCAACATGTGGCGGCGCTTTTTTTCATGGGCGGCGCTTTTGGCAGCATCCTGGCAGGGGACTACTGGACCCTCTACATTTTTTGGCAGGGTATGACCGTGTCTTCGTCTTTTCTCATCTGGTTGAACCACAAACATGATGCTTCAAAAACGGGCTTTTTGTACATGATGCTCCTGCTGTTGAGCAGTGTTCTGCTGCTGGCGGGCATTCTCTTAAGGGAACGGGTTACGGGCGGCTTCATTTTCAGTCCCGCGGATGGCAATCTCATGTGGCATTTTGACTGGTTGATTCTGGGGGCTTTTGCCATTAACGCAGCTGTCATTCCGCTGCACGCCTGGATGACCCAGGGGCTTCCGAAAGCCACCATTCCCGGGGCTGTTTTATTGTCCATATTTGGTATCAAAACGGCTGTCTATGCCATGGCCCGCTGTTTCGTGGGTCTTGATCTGCTCATTATCCTGGGGGTTTGCACAGCGCTTTATGGCGCCGCGTATGCTATTTTTTCCAACAACATCAGAAGAATCCTCGCCTATCTCCTGGTTGCACAGGTGGGGTTGATGATAACGGGTATCGGTATGGACTCCAAAATGGCCCTGGATGGTGCCATTGCCCTGGCATACACCCATACTTTCTATATGGCGCTCCTTCTCATGTCCATGGGTTCTGTCATCTACGCTACCCGCGAGGAACTCCTGGGACGATTGGGAAATCTTTCCCGAAAGCTGCCCTTTGTTGCTGCCTTAACCTTCATTGGGATCCTTGCCCTTTGTGCCGTACCTTTTTTCAGCGGTTTTACGGGTGTTTCTTTGATTTTTGAAGGGGCACTGAAACTTCAAAGTCCCATACCGGGTGAGTTTCTGGTGCCGGTGCTGGCTTTGGCCATGACGCTGATAATTCTGGGAGGATTGCGGCTTCCTTTTTTCCTGTTCCGGTCCGGAAGTACTGAGACTGAAGAACCCCTGCGACCCCTGCACAGAAATATGGTGGTGGCCATGGGCATGGCCGGGGCTTTCTGCCTGGTTCAGGGGATCTTTCCCGAGGTGCTCAACCGTCACCTGCCATACCCGTTGGAGGAGCGTCCTTTGACCCTTTTTAAACTGGCTGTGGGGTTTCTCTTTCCGGCTGCCAACATCCTGTTGTTCATATTTCTGCGGCCGCTATTACGGCCCAGAACCAGTGAACTGCCGGATTTCGAACGGCTTTATGGGTTGATCGGCCGTGGCGTCATGGTCGTTTTCTCAAAACCCCTTTCTTGGGTGGATGGCATCTGGTCGGAGATATACCGTACTGTTTTCTTAAGGGCTTTTAATTTCATGGCGCGTATCTCAGATTTTTTTGATCGAAGAGGCATTGGTGGCGCCGTGAACCAAACGGCTGCATCGGTCATGTTTTTGAGCAAAATTTCAACCCGGCTTCAAAGCGGCCGGTTGCAGGATCAGCTGGCCTGGATGATGTTGCTGGCCCTGGCTGTTTTTGCCCTCATCTGGTTCTGGTGATTCAATATGATTGAAGCGCATTTTCCCATTCTCACCTGCCTGATTCTGCTGCCGCTCCTGGGCTGCGCAGGCGTGCTTTTTATAAAGACCCCTGTGGCCGTAAGGCGGTGGGCGCTGGGGGTGTCTCTGGCGGAGATGCTCATGGGGCTTTTCCTGATTCAATTCCATATGGGGACGGCGGACTTCCAGTTTGTGGAATCGGTTCCATGGGTTCCCACCTGGGGCTTGCAGTATTTCCTGGGAGTGGATGGCATCAGTCTGTTCATGGTGGCATTGACCATTCTCATGTTCCCTTTTTGCATTATCTGTTCATGGACCTCCATCACCACCCGGGTGAGGGAATTTCATATCTCCCTTTTTGTTCTCATTTCAGCCCTGATCGGGGTTTTTTCAGCACTGGACCTGGTTTTGTTCTACCTGTTCTGGGAGGCCATTCTGATCCCCACCTATCTGCTGATTTCCCTGTGGGGAGGCCCTCAAAGAGACCGTGCCGCTCTGAAGTTCATTTTGTACACCCTGGCGGGTAGCGTGCTTCTTCTGGTGGTGGTTATCGCTTTTCGCATGGAAGGGGGCTCTTTTTCTATTCCTGCCCTCATGGCACAGTCCTTTTCCGTTAGTTTCCAGCAATGGACGTTTCTGATCATGGCGCTGGCTTTTGCGGTGAAGGTCCCCCTCTTTCCCTTTCACACCTGGCTGCCGGCGGCATACGGGCAGGCCCCCATCGCCGGCAGTATTCTCCTGTCTGCCGTTATGGCTAAAATGGGGGCCTACGGTTTTCTGCGCCTGGGGTTGCCGCTCGCCCCTGAAGCGGCCCATTTTTTTGCACCCCTGATCATTGCCATGTCGGTTTGCTCCATACTTTACGGCGGCCTCCTGGCATTTGCCCAGTCAAACCTCAAGAAAATCATTGCCTACTCTTCCCTGGGGCACATGGGGTTTGTTACCTTAGGAATTTTTCTCTTTAACTTCAATGGGATGCAGGGTGCAGTGATCCAGATGGTCAATCACGGTATCACCACTAGTGCGCTCTTTGCCATGGTGGGGATCCTTTATCAGAGAAGCGGAAGTTATGAAATATCGGGGAACCTGGGGTTGGGGAAATTCGTGCCTGCGTTTATGGGGTTCTGGGGCCTTTTTGCTTTTGCAGGCTTTGCCTTTCCGGGGACCAACAATTTCGTGGGAGAATTCCTGATCCTGGCAGGGGCCTTTGAAAGGAATCTGTGGCTGGGCGCTGTTGCCGTTCCGGGGGCCTTACTGGCGGCGGCCTACATGCTTCGACCCACCCAGAAAATGACCTGGGGCGAGCCGTCAAATGCAAGAGATTGGCGGGATATGAGCGGTCGGGAATGGGCCTGTCTGCTCCCAATGGCATTTCTGGTGCTTTACCTGGGTCTAGCGCCCACGCTTTGTTTGAAAGTCATGAACCCCACACTGAACCACCTGATTTCGGCATTTCAATCCAGGGTGCCGGTGACGCTTTCCATAGATAAAAACCTTTTTCGAGCTACAAAGGGCTCGGAAAATTTTAATCCGGATAAACCGGAAAAGTGACTAAAGTGAGCTGAAGTTAATGTCTGTTTTTCATTCGATATTGGATGTTGGAAGTTCGACGTTCGACGTTCAACTGATACTCCCCGAACTGTTCCAACTCCTGATCGTGGCAGGACTTTTCCTGCAAAGCATGGTCCAGGGGGACCGGGTCGCCCGATTGAAAAAATGGTTGCCCTGGGCCGCTGGCTTGAGTGTTCTGGTGGCGCTGGCATCCCTCGGGCAAAACGGGTTGCTTTTCGGCCAAACGTATCAGGTGGACCGGTTAAGCCAGTTCTTTAAAATGACCGTGAGTCTCGGGTTTTTTCTGACGGTCATAAATGGTGTGGAACAACCGCTGCTGGAAAAGGAGAAAGAGTGTGAATATTTTATGTTCATGGCCCTTTCCGCCTGGGGATTGATGCTGCTTTGCTCCACCGTGGAACTGATCAGCATCTATCTGGCCCTGGAACTGGCTTCCTTCAGCCTCTTTCCCCTGGTTCCGCTTCGGACGAAAAGCCTTCCCGCGGCCGAAGCCGCCATCAAATATATGTTTATCGGTGGCGTGGCCACCGCTGTAGGGCTGTTCGGGTTTTCATACATCCTGGCGGCCCAACACACCACGGATCTCAATCAACTGGTGCGCATGAGCTGGTCCTGGTCTCACAGCCCCATGGCGGTTTTGGGCTTGACCTTCTTTCTCTCGGGGCTGCTGTTCAAACTGGCTTTTTTCCCGTTTCACTTCTGGGCGCCCGATGTCTATGAAGGGGCCGGCAATGAAACCGCCGCCTACATTGCGGTACTTCCCAAGGTGGGTGCCGTGGCGGTATTGCTCCGTTTTACACCGCTTTTGAAACCGGGAATGGAAATCACCACCATACTAGCCGTACTGGCCGCCGTTTCCATGACATATGGGAACCTTGCAGCCCTTGTTCAAAAGGATGTGAAACGCATCTTGGGTTATTCGGCCATCGCCCATGCCGGCTACCTCATGGTGGGCGTGGTGGCGGGAACCCCCATGGGTATTGCGGCTGCGGCATTCTACGCCTTCGCATATGTCCTCATGAGCTTTACCTGTTTCTGGGTGATCTGTCGAGAATCGGTAGATGGCAGAAACCTGAAGCTGGAGGATTTAATCGGCCTGTCCAGTCGGGCGCCCTGCCTTGCCCTGGTTCTGGCCGTGGGGGCCGTGGCATTGGTGGGTTTGCCCCCGACAGCCGGTTTCATGGGGAAGTTTTTTCTGCTTTCCGCCGCCTGGAACCGCGGATGCAACTGGCTGGTGGTGATTGCGGCCGCCAACGTGGCCATCGGCCTTTTTTACTATTTGAATCTGGTGCGGTATGCCTACACAAAACAAAGTCCGGAAGCACCTAAAATGGCCTATCCCACTGAAGGCTTCACTTCGGTAAGGCGCCTGTCCGGGGGCTTGTTCCTGGCCGGTCTGGTTATCCTGTTCGGCATCCTGCCGGATTTGGCCTTGAAGTTGTTGATGCCTTGATGATAAAATCGCTTTTATCCTTCATTATGATCAGGTGACCCGATGATTAAAATACTGGCAGTGGACAATGATCCGTTTATTCTGGAGTTCTTGAAAGACATCCTTACAGGCGAAGGCCACGAAGTACTGACCGCCAAGGATGGGCTACAGGCGGTGGATGTGCTGGATGTGCACACGCCCGATATCATTTTCGTTGATCTGGTCATGCCCAATATTGACGGAAAACGACTCTGCAAAATAATCCGCGCCATGCGAAAACTGGAGGACGTCTATCTCGTGGCCTTCTCCGCAACCATTAAAGAAGAGCGCAAAAATCTTGATGCATTGGGGGTAGACCATTGTATTGCCAAAGGTCCCTTTGAAGAGATGACCCGAGATGTCCTTTCGGCGGTCAACCGTCGAAAGAGGTCTCCAGGCATTGCTTCGGCACCGGAAAAACCCCGGGAAAGTGAACCGCTTGCCCCCAAACCCATTGCCGAGGAACTCTTTTCCATCAAGAAACATTTTGAAATCATCTTTGAAAGGATGTCCGAAGGCATTGTTGAGATTTCAGCGGATAAAAGGGTTATTTATGCCAATCCCGCGGCCCTTTCCATCATTGGAGTTCCCGAGGAAAAGTTGCTCGCTTCTCCCATAGCGGAAATATTTCCCCATGAATACCGGAGGACGGTGTTGGAACTTATCTCATCCACGGAGGGATCCCCTTCGAGTATTACGGAAGACATTCTGGTCAGCATGAATGGTTACCAGTTAATGGTTAAAGCCCTTTCGGTTACTAATGGTGGCGAGTCCTCAATTATCATTTTAAACGACGTCACCATGCAAAAGGAAGCCGAAGCAGAACTTGATAAAAGCATCCAAACGCTCCATCGGACCCTGAACGGAATCATTCAGGCCATTGCCTTGATTGTAGAGATAAAGGACCCCTACACGGCCGGCCACCAGCGGCGCGTGGCTTTGCTGGCACAGGCCATCGGCAAAAAGCTGGGGTTTTCAAAAGAACGCATTGAAACCCTTCGCATTTCCGGGCTGATTCATGACATCGGTAAAATGGCCATGCCCACGTCGAAACGCATATCCACAAAGATGGAAGGGCATGCCAGGGTGGGTTACGAGATCCTCAATGAGGTGGCGTTTCCTTGGCCTGTGGCTGAAATCGTTTACCAGCACCATGAACGGATGGATGGCTCCGGCTATCCCAGAGGGTTGTCCGGAAACGACATTCTCCTTGAGGCCAGAATATTGAACGTTGCAGACGTGGTGGAGGTAACGGCCAGCCATCGACCCTACCGGGCCGCCCATGGAATTCCATCGGCGCTGGAAGAAATCAACCGGGAGAAGGGAAGGCTCTACGACACCGAGGTGGTGACGGCCTGTCTGGATATCTTTGAATCCGGAGCGTTTCGCTTTGAATAGCGCATTGAAGGTCGCTCTTTCGTTTTAATATCCCCTTTCGTAATTGAAAGAGTCTGATTTTTTTCTTGACAAATAAATTCGAATGGTTTTTACTGCACCCCATTCTTCAAAGTTAACAAAAGGAAACAGCGGAACAATGTTTGCAAACCGGTCATGGCAGGGCTTTTATTTCTTTTATCGTGGAGGTCCGTCCATGCTCTGAGATGCTGTTTTTTTTATGAATTTTCAAAGCCGTGGACGCCTTCAAAAGCTTCCACGGCTTTTTTTTGGGAAAATTTTCAGGGTTATTGACATGAATATTATTTTAATCGGGTATCGGTGTAGCGGAAAAAGTGTGGTGGGGAAAACCCTGGCGGAAAATCTTGCTCTGGAGCTGACGGATACGGACCAGGTTCTGGAGGGGCGGATCGGATCCTCCATCCCCGATTACGTGGCTGAAAATGGATGGGAGGCCTTTCGATTGGTGGAAAAGATGATCGTTCGATCCATTTCCAATCAGGACCAGCGGGTCATCGCAACCGGTGGCGGGGTCGTTCTTGACTGGGAAAATGTCCGCAATCTCAGGCATTCGGGCTGGGTGGTCTGGCTTCAGGCAGACGTCACAACCCTTCAGAACCGGATGGTGCAAGATGAGCGTTCGGGTAGTGTTCGGCCGGGGCTGGTGGGGGATAATCCGTTGGTGGAGATCCAGGAGGTTCTGAGTCAAAGAACGGCCCTTTACGAGAGGGCCTGCGATTGGGTTGTGAATACGGATCAAAAAACCCCTCTGGCGGTATCAAGGGAAATTATGCAATCCATGCCCCAAAGCTTGACGCACTTACACCATAGAGATCAATCACAGGGAACTGTTTCCATATCCGCATTAAACCCATAACCGGAGAAGACCCAATGGCCGGAAATTCGTTTGGACAGACGTTTAAGGTTACCACCTTCGGTGAATCTCACGGGAAAGCCCTGGGCGCCATTATCGACGGCTGTCCTGCCGGGATTTGTCTCGAGGAGGCAGATTTCATAAGGGAGATGGAAAGGCGCCGTCCCGGGAGGTCTTCATTTGAGACGCCGCGGAAGGAAGAAGACCGTGTGGAAATCTTATCCGGCGTTTTCGAAGGCCGTACCACCGGAACCCCGTTATCTTTGCTGGTGAGAAACCATGATGTCAGAAGCAAACCCTACGGTGTACTCAAAAATCTGTTCAGGCCGGGGCATGCGGATTACACCTACTTTAAGAAATTCGGTCATCTCGATTACCGGGGGGGCGGCCGGGCATCGGCCCGGGAAACCGCGGCCCGGGTGGCCTGCGGTGTGGTGGCCCGGAAGGTGTTGGCGCCGCTCCATATCAACATCTTCGGCCATACTCTGGAACTGGGGGGGATTCGGGCCAGCCGGATGGACCCGGCCGCGATCCTCCAAAATTCCCTCTATTGTGCGGATCCGGATGCGGTGGAACCGATGATGACGGCCCTTGAAAAGGCCAGAAAAGCGGGGGACAGCCTGGGCGGGGTGGTTGAAATGCGAATAGCCGGGTGCCCTGCGGGTCTGGGGGAGCCTGTGTTTGACAAACTGGATGCCGAGTTGGCCAAAGCCGTCATGTCCATTGGCGCCGTAAAAGGGGTCGAAGTGGGCGCCGGTTTTGAGGTGGCCCGCCTCAAGGGTTCCGAGAACAATGACCCTATACGGTCCACGGGCTTTGTCTCCAACAGGGCAGGGGGTATCCTTGGGGGTATATCCAACGGGGATGATCTGGTGCTCCGGGCGGCGGTTAAACCCATCCCTTCCATCATGAAACCCCAGGAAACCATTGATCGAAATGGACGCAATGCCACTCTGGAATTGACCGGCAGATTTGATGTTACGGCTGTTGCCCGTATTGTACCGGTGGTTGAAGCCATGGTGGCGTTGGTCCTGGCGGATCATTATCTGCGGGCCAGGGCTGCCGGGCAGAAGTTCGAAGTTTAAGGAAGAAAAGGAAAAAACAGGTGGATTTCTTTAGTGTTACATACGGCCTTTATTATTTTTTCTGGTGGAGAGGTCCGCCCCCATGCCTGAAATTTTGTTTCATAAGGCCATGGGCGGAGTAAAACGCCCATGGCCTTTTTTTTGAAAGATTGATGAAGAAAAACCCAAATTTTAAAAATACTAAAAACGAAATGGAGGAAAGCAAAATGATCGGAAAAGAAATCAGACTGGAGCGGATACTCAATCGGGGAACCGGCAAGGCCGTCATCGTGCCCATGGATCATGGGGTCAGTTCAGGACCTATTGATGGGATTGTCAACATTCGGGACGCCATGAGCCAGGTGGCTGACGGGGGCGCCAATGCGGTGGTGGTTCACAAGGGTGTGGTGGCCAAAGGACATCGGAAATCAGGTCCGGACATGGGGTTGATTGTCCATCTTTCCGGCAGCACATCCCTGGCCCTGGACCCCAATGCCAAAACCCTGGTATGCTCGGTGGAAGAAGCGATCAAGATGGGGGCCGACGCGGTATCGGTGCATGTAAATATCGGAAACGGGCATGACAACGAAATGTTGACGGATCTTGGGCGGGTGGCCCACTCCGCAGCGGAATGGGGCATGCCGCTTCTGGCCATGATTTACCCCAGAGGAGAGAATGTGAAAGACGAATACGATGCACAGGCCGTCAAGCACGCGGCCCGTCTCGGCGCCGAACTGGGAGCGGATGTGGTCAAGGTATCCTACACCGGCAGTTTGGAGAGCTTCAGGGAAGTGGTGAACGGCTGCCATATACCGGTCATCATCGCAGGGGGACCCAAGATGGGGTCTGACCGGGAGATCCTCACAATGGTGCGAGGGGCCATGGATGCGGGGGCCGCGGGCACCTCCATCGGACGCAACGTGTTCCAGCATGAAAATCCTTCAAAAATCGTTTCGGCTCTTTCAGCAATCGTTCACGGGAATGCGTCGGTTGATGAGGCCATGGAAGTTTTAACCGGTGGCGAATTATGGCAATCGGATGGAAATACTGCGCCCATGTTGGAGGCCGCGGCGTGAGGGTCATATTCGATGATTTTAATGAAAGGGTGAGTGAACATGAAAACAGGGGATGCAACAGGAACACCGTCAGAAATGGACGAAGAGGCCGGTTGGGAGGATCTTGACCGCTGCCGCCGGGATATCGACGCCATTGACACCAGGATCCTTTCGCTTTTGAGTGAACGGCTTGATGTGGCGGTCGCCATCGGGCGGATCAAGGACGAACTGGGGATGGCGGTCTTTGATCCCGTGCGAGAGAAAACGATCCTTGACCGGATGGCCACAAAAAGTCATCGTCATCTTACGCCGGATGCTATTCGGGATATTTTTACCCGGATCATTTCCGCGGGTCGGGCGGTTCAAGGACCTTTGAAGGTCGGGTTTCTGGGACCTGATGCGACTTTTTCGCACCAGGCCGCCATTTCCATTTTCGGCAATTCAGCCCAATTCTGCCCCTCACGCACCTTTGAAGATGTTTTCGGGTCCGTGGAAAAGGGACACTGTCATCAGGGTGTTATTCCGGTGGAAAATTCTCTGGAAGGCTCTGTTGTGGGGGTTTGGGATCTGTTTAACAAATTCGATCTAAAAATCAGTGGAGAGTATTATCACCGGATCAGGCTTAGTTTAATGGCCCAAAATAAGGACTTGAACGCCATCGGAAGGCTCTATTCCCATCCCATGCCGTTGGCCCAGTGCCGTTCATGGCTCAAAAGTCATTTGCCGGATGTTCCGTTGGAGCCGGTGGAAAGTACGTCCCTTGCCGGAAAAATGGCGGCCGATGACCCCAACGGTGCTGCTTTGGGCAGCCGCCTCTTGGCGGAAACCCTTGGGCTCAGGTTGCTCATGGAAGATATCGAAGATGAGCCCCATAACGTGACCCGGTTCCTGGTGGTGGGAAACAGTGAGCCCCAACCCACCGGAAACGATAAAACTACCCTGATGTTTTTTCTGGACCATCGTCCGGGGGCGCTGGCCGGGATGCTTTCAGCCCTGGCCCAAAGAGAGATTAACGTGTGCCGCATTGAATCGAGACCCATGCGCATGCGGTCTTGGGAATACCTGTTTTTTTTGGATCTTGAAGGGCACAGGAAGGATCCGGACCTGGCCGACGCCATGGCTGAGATGAAAACCCTGTGCGTATTCATGAAATGGCTTGGGTCTTATCCATCTGGGGGAGGATCATGACCAGTTTGTCATTAAAAATTGGCGGTCAACGTCTGATGGACCCAAAGGTTGCGGTAATTGGAGGGACGGGCCGTATGGGGACCTGGTTCTCCCATATCCTTGAACCCCACTGCCGTGAGATCATGCGCGTGGGACGAAAAACCCAGATTACCCCTGAGCGGGCTGCGATTGAATGTGATGTGCTGGTGTTTTGCGTTCCCATAAAAGAGACCGTTAAAGTGATTCGGAACATTGCTCCTCTGGTGTCTGAAGATGCCATGCTGATGGATTTGACGTCCATCAAAGCAAAGCCCATGGCCGCCATGCTGCATTATTCCAGGGCAGAAGTGGTGGGTGCACACCCCCTTTTCGGGCCGGGAAAAATCGGTATTTCAAAAAAGACCTGCGTTCTCTGCGAGGGGAGGGGGGAGGCGGGCATGGTCTGGATTAGGAAAATCCTCGAATCTTCGGGCGTAAACGTCCTTGTTTCAACGCCGGAGGTCCACGATCATGTGATGGGGATGATTCAAGGGGCAAACCATTTTGCTTCATTGGCGTTCGCCATTTGCATGGCCCGTTCAGGGTATAGCATTGATACCCTGGAAGGTTTTGCTACGCCGGCCTTTCAGACGAGAATGGATCGGATCAAGAATATGATGGGGCAGCCTGGAGAGCTGTTTGGGTCGTTGCTGATGGAAAATCCAAGCGCCCTCGGATTCGTGAGTGATTATCTTGAGGGGGCCCGTGAAATCCTTGCCATGGTGAAACAGGGGGATACAAAGGAGTTTGGGAAGATGTTTGAAAGCCTGAAAGGTTATTTTGGGCAGGTTGACGAGAAAGGACAATGAATTATGAAAGAAGTTTGGGTTAAGGCGGATCCGTGGCAAAAGGAGCTGGTGACCACGGCCCTTGAAGGGGGCGCTGACGCTGTTATGGTGGCTTCCCGGGATATGGAAAAAGTCAGGGAACTGGGGGTCATCCAAACGGTTTCCCATGACGGGGATATCCGGTGGGAAGAGGACGTGGTGCTTCTTGAAATCGCTTCCACCCAGGACGAAGACAGAATCGTAGACATGAGCCATCAAAAGAAGGTGGTGGTGAGGACTACGGACTGGAATGTCATCCCTCTGGAAAACCTGGTGGCCCGGACCCAGAATATTTTTGTGGAAGCGGATAACCTAGGCGATGCCCAAATGGCATTAACGGTACTTGAAAAGGGCGTAGATGGCCTGGTCATCACCGCCACGGATCCGGTTATGGTGAAGGAGATGCTTACCCTGGTCAAGTCGGAACGACAGGAACTGGAACTGTGCCAACTGGAAATCGAGTCGGTCCGGTCCATGGGCATGGGGGACCGGGTCTGCGTGGATACCTGCACCATGATGGGAGAAGGGGAGGGGATTCTGGTGGGAAACAGTAGCAAAGGGCTTTTTCTGGTGCATGCGGAGAGCATCGAAAATCCCTATGTGGCCCCCAGGCCTTTCAGGGTAAACGCCGGTGCTGTCCATGCCTATGTGTCCCTTCCCGGGGAAAAAACGGGTTATCTTTCCGAACTGAAAGCGGGCAAAGAGGTGCTGGGTGTAAACTGGAAGGGAGAAGCCATTTCCCTGGTGGTGGGTCGGGTGAAAATTGAACAGCGACCCCTCCTCCTGGTGGAGGCCATGGGTCCCGATGGTCAGGTATCCATGATCCTGCAAAATGCGGAAACCATCCGTCTTGTGGGAAAAGAAGGTCAAGCCATTTCGGTGGTCAACCTCCATCCCGGGGATGTGGTTCTGGGCCGGGTGGAAGCGGCGGGCAGGCATTTCGGTCACAAAATCAACGAATCCATTGTTGAAAATTGATGGGATGTCATTGTTTAAATTTGATGGGCATGATCTGTATTCCCATTATGGCCCGGAACACGT
>CAYSFQ010000024.1:0-22333 GCA_964430575.1 uncultured Desulfobacteraceae bacterium | reverse complement strand
CGTTTTCAGATCGTGGATGCGGTTCGCGGGTCCGATTATTTCGTCACGGACCGTTCCGTGGATGTGCAGATCGTGGGCCTTAGAAAAAAGCTGGGATCCATGGGGAAGTATATTGAAACGGTTCGGGGCGTAGGATATCGATTCAAGGAGGCTTAGGCCATGGCGGTAAAAAGGCGATTGTTCTGGCAGATCTTTCTTTCCTACCTGGTCATAACCCTTATCGCGCTTGTGGCCCTAGCCTGGTATGCTTCAAGTGCCATAAGATATTTTTATATTGAGCAGACCACTTCGGATCTTGAAGCCCGCGCCCGCCTTTTTGAAACACAGATCAAAGCACACATCCAACCGCTGGATGTGAAAGCCCTGGATCTGCTGACAAAGAAAGCCGGTGGGCATTCCTCCACCCGATTGACGGTCATACTTCCAACCGGCCGGGTCGTCGGTGATTCTGATGAAGATCCTGCGACCATGGATAACCACGCAGATCGTCCCGAGTTCCTCGGTGCCCTTAAAGAAAATCGCGGTGCTTCCCTGAGGTACAGCATTACGCTGAACAAAAACTTCATGTATGTGGCCGTACCGGTCAGGAAAGGGCTCGGCACCCTGGCCGTGGTCAGGGCTTCAATCCCCATCAGCGCCATCGACAGTGCGCTTCATGTCATCCAGATCAAGGTTTTGCTCGCAGGTCTGTTAATGGCACTCTTTGCCGCAGTCCTCAGCCTTCTGATATCACGCCGCATTACCCGTCCTGTGGAAAAGATCAGAAAGTGGGCCGAGTCTATTGCGGCCGGTGATTTTCTACCCAAACCGCACGTGCGGTCATCGGGAGAGATCGAGGGCCTTTACAAATCATTAAGCCGGATGGCGGATGATCTTCGATCGCGGATAGAACAGATAAGCCGGCAACGCAATGAAATACAAGCCGTATTTTCGAGTATGATTGAAGGGGTCATTGCCATGGACATGGAGGCCCGTGTCCTCAATATGAACCAGGCGGCAGCAGAAATCCTGGGATGCGACCCGACGGCCGCCAGGGGGAAAGGGATTCAGGAAGTGGTCCGAAACACCGCATTTTACAAGTTCGTGGAAGAGACTTTTCTTGCAGAAGACTCCATCGAAAAAGATATCCCCATTGACGGTGAGGGGCTCTTAAATGGACACGGCACCCTGCTTCGCGGTGAAAGCGGACAGCAGATCGGGGCCCTCGTCGTACTCAATGACGTCACGCGTCTTCGCAAGCTGGAAAACATTCGGCGTGATTTCGTCTCCAATGTTTCCCACGAAATAAAAACCCCCATTACCGCCATCAAGGGGTTTGTTGAAACACTCCGAGATGGTGCTGTTAAAAACCCTCAAGATGCTGAGCGCTTTCTAGGGATCATCGAAAAGCATGTGGATCGCCTTGAAGCCATCATCGAGGATCTTTTGAATCTTTCCAAAATCGAACAGGCATCTGAAAAAGAGGGACTTTCGCTTGTTGAAAGTCGGATGAGTGACATAATCCGGAATGCTCTGCAGGTCTGTCATGTGGCAATTGCCGACAGAAAAATAGTAATCGAGATTTCCTGTGCCGATTCCATCACCATAAATGTTGATCCCACTTTACTGGAACAGGCGCTTGTAAACCTTTTGGATAATGCCGTCAAGTACAGTGATGATGGCGGCACCATCGGTATGGCGGTGACTGAAGAGATGGGTTTTGTCATCATTGTGGTTCGAGACCATGGTGTCGGCATCAGCAGGGAACACCTGCCCCGTCTTTTTGAGCGGTTTTATCGCGTGGACAAGGCGAGGAGTCGGCAATTGGGAGGAACCGGCCTGGGGTTGGCCATTGTCAAGCATATTGTACAGGCCCATGGCGGGCGTATCTCAGTTGAAAGCACCCCCGGAGCGGGAAGCACGTTTTCAATCCACCTGCCCAGGGACCAAAGCGCATAAAGACGAGAAATCAGAAATTATAACCAATAGCCGTTCAAACGAGCTCAACGGACTCAGGGTTTAAACCTATCCCCTTTATCCAGTCTTGAATGGCCCTGAAGAGCAGCCGGTAGTAGGTATCCATGCCGCCCAGCCCCCGTCTCCCAAAAAAGTAATTGATCTCCAGAAAAAGCGGTCCGGGATCCTCTTTCGAAAGGGGAAATACAAAATCCACAGCGGCCAGGTCAATCCCCGTGCGTCTGGCCAGAACCTGCGCCTGCACTTTCCCTTTTTCCTGAAGGGTAGGTTCCCAGTCATGGTCAATGCGGGCACCTCTGCTGATGGTGGTAATGACCTGCCCCGGTTTAACAGGGCGTTTCCAGTAGGTTAGAATCTGTTTTCCCATAATGACCGATCTCAGGACATTTCCGCCGGAGGCCACAAAATCCTGGGTTACAAAGCCATTGCTTTCGCCACCCTCCTTCAAGGCCAGAAAAGCCAATGCCGACTTCAGGGATTTCGGATCGGTTACCACAAAAACCCCTTCGGCTTCGTGGCTGCCATCGTCCTTGACCACAAAAGGAAATTCATGGGGTGGCTTCGGCACTTTGTTAAACAGGTCCACCCTTCTCCAGCGAAAGGTCCTGGGATGGGGAAGTTGAAATGCCTGAAATAAACGACTCTGTCCCACCTTACCGGGATATGTGTGGCGCATTTCATAGTTGGGAAACATGGGCGCCTCTGCATTCTGACACTCATGAAACACCCCATCGGCCCGTCCTTGGGGTAAAATGACGGCATGGGCGCTACGAATCAGTTGGCGGTCCTCTTCATTGAGAGGGCGGTCCCCCAGAATAATCTGGTGGTCGGCGGTAAAACAGGGATGAAAGGAAAGGATCATGGTTGTTTGACTTTGGCTGTGGTTATGACTATATTCCTCTTTTATACGATATACGCAAGGAGCAAAACAATGCCTATTTATGAATTCAGATGCGCTGAATGCGGTGAAATTTTTGAAAAGCTTTTTATGGGCTCGGATGAAAAAGCAGATCTTTCCTGCCCCAAATGCTCGGCATATACATTGGAGAAAGTGGCCAGCGCCACCAATTATGCCCTTGGCGTTGGCCCCGGCGGCAACCAACCCAGGATTTCAACCAAATCGTGCGGATCAGAGAACCAGTGCATGACCCTGGACCTTCCGGGACCGGAAAAATGACGGATCATCAAGCCTCACCCGAGCTGAAACTGGAGCTTGACGATGATGACAAGTTCCATATCACCGAAATTTTTCAAGAGGAAATTGCCGCCAGGCTGATGCAAATGGATGCGCGCAGCGGCAATATCAGTTGCGAATTTGCCGGCCCATCGTACCGAAATTGGGTTATCGAATTCAAATCTTCCCGATGGGGCCTGGAAATTGTCGATTTTGAGTACGACGAAGATACCCGAAGTTTCAACCTGCCTTCACCCGTAACCCTATTGGAACATCAATAAAAATGCTTGATCGAAAATTTTTTGGAAGAGAACCGATCCAAAGGGCCAAATGCCCTTTTTGTGGTTTGCCCGTTGAAAAGCCAAAAGAACTGCCCACCAGAAAGCCGGGTGAGATGCCTGTGGGGATGTGTTCGTGCGGTGCGGTCTATGCCTGCGATGAAACCGGGCACAACCTGGGCGCCGCCCTGATCGAGGCCCTTTTGTTCGGCTGCAACATGGACTGGGACCTGGCGTGGGGGTTGGTGGCCGACGACGATTATAAACAGGAAATTGTCGAGAATTATGACCTCAACACGCACCTTGTTATACCTTCCGGAACCTATGAGGGACGAAAAACCGGCGCCCTTTATTTCATCAGGTTGCACCAGGAGGTGCAGGAAGTCACAGCTGAAGGGGCCAAAAAACGTTTGGAGAGCTCCCCAGCCGATGTGCCTGTTACTCGACAAAATCAGGCCCCTGAAAAACGACTGTCCAAAAAGGAGGTGGAGGCAAAGGTCAAAAGCTATCAGATTGACCCCATATTGGATGCTGCCCAAGACGACAAGAAGATCATCCGGCATCTCCAACGCCTGCTCTATTCCGGGGACAGCCTCCTTCGCCAAAGAGCTGCCGAAATCCTTGGGGGCGCCTGTGCCGTTGTTGGGGACAGGGATCCGGGAATCGTTTCAAAACTCTTGCAGGGACTCTTTTATTCTCTCATGGATACGGCGGCTTTTCCCCTGGGCGCTTTTGAGGCCATTGGTGAAATAATAGCCCAGCGACCCGATCTGTATGGCGGATATACGTCTCAACTCTACCAGTTCACGGGGGATGTGACCCGTAGAGTTGATGCCTTGAAGGCCTTGGGCAGGATCTCAAAAACCCAAGCACCTTTCATACGCAAACACACCCTCTACTTTTTTGCCTTTCTCGAGGATCAGGACCCTTCAGTTCGTGGATACACCGTGTGGCTCATGGGCAATCTGGGCGCTCACGAAGCCAGAAAAGACGTGGAAAAACACCTGGGTGAATCCCACGAAATCGAAATTTATGAATCAGGCCAGATCCGGAAAATGTCGGTGGGCGAAATCGCCGAAGAAGCCTTGAACAAACTATGATTGTTACGTATCTATTTTCTTCTCCTGAAGGCGACATTCCCCTCGACCCTGAAGATCTGTCAAGACCGTTCCTCGTAACCCCCGAAAAAGTCCATCCTCATCTGACCCTTGGCAACTATTTTGATACCGTCAAAGCGTGTATTTTGAAAGACCGGGGGGAACTGCTCAAATGTGCGCTGAAAAGCAGATCCCATGAGGATTTCAGCCTGGAAGATGTACGGAAAATCCAGATACGCAGCGAAAAGCACGGCATCTTATATCACCTGGCCAGCGTGGAAGTATTCATGGTTGAAACCCATGTGAAATTCACCCTGAGCACGGCCATATCCGGAAAAGGTGTTGAGTGCATCATGCATGAGCATAATATCCTGGACC
The DNA here is from genome assembly GCA_964430575.1 of uncultured Desulfobacteraceae bacterium. GTDB lineage: Bacteria > Desulfobacterota > DSM-4660 > Desulfatiglandales > Desulfatiglandaceae > NaphS2. The sequence continues at coordinate 17,450 of CAYSFQ010000024.1, read as the reverse complement.
GGCTGAACCGTAATTCTGAACTTTCATTTTTGCCCGAAATCTACGGCATCAGAAAAATGACCTGTCATACGGCACAGGGGAAAACTGAAGAAATGGTTATGCTGGCGGCCCAGTGGTTTGAAGATTACCATGAATGGCATATGGCCGTGGACCCTGCGGACGGCAGACAGAAAATTCAAATATGGGATCTGAAAAGAGGCCCTCGATATGCCTCAACCACGGAAGCATCTATTATCATTGAAGAATGCTCAAAGATCTTGACCCTTTATTACGATTTTGGGGATTTCAGTCATATCGGTGCATGGCATCATGCCGCCGGGGACTTTATCGTCAATACCCAACGGTGTGGGAAATTGAATGTCAGGTTGACCACTGTTCGGAAATACGCGCCACAGCCGGCAACGGAAGATGCCAATCCCATGATTGCTATCATCTACTTTTTCCTGGACACAACCATTCACATGCGGCTGGATCGGCTGGACGGGGTGGGGGAAACGGTCTGGCTGGACGATTTTGCCGTCACCGCCACCGTAAAGGGGTTTTTTGAAGGGCTCCGCACGCGGGAAACAAAAGGAAGTGGTGTTGTAGGGGCCCAGGCGGCAGACCTTCTTTCCCTGCTGCAATCCTTCGACAGGCCGGAGCTCGATCAGGTTTTCGAGCCGCTTCTAGCCGATTACGCGGCACAAGATTCAAATGGCATGGACCTCATAAGCGCCCATATTGACGATCACATCAGCTTTCTATGCCAGGCCCTTCAGGATTTTCATTGATCAGTTTCTTCAATCGACGTTTCGTTTGAATACTTGGAAACATATGAAAAATTAGACTATATTGATTTAGAATTAGGCATAATGCAAGGTTCACCTTCACCCTTATTCACCTCAACTGTCACATGGTTAATTTCATCATAAGCTGACAATAGATTTTTATAGTACTCTGGTGACTTTGGAAAATGAGTGACAACTGATATTATGGCCGATAAATGATGTGGACCGACTCGCCAAACATGAATATCGGAAATTCGATTGTCGGAATCCGATTCTATTATTGATTTTATTTCATCAATAGCCTCTTGATTCACGTCCCGATCCAATAAAATCTTACCCGTATCCACCAATAACCCGTAAGACCATTTTGTTATGATTAATGCACCAACAATACCCATGATCGGGTCCATCCATACCCAGCCGAGAGCTTTACCGGCGACTAACGCAATAATAGCTAATAGCGATGTTAGAGCATCTGCTAATACGTGCAAATATGCAGCCCTCAGGTTGTGATCCTGGTGCATTTTGTTCGAAGCGTGTTCATGACCATGATGCTTTTTTCCCTGCAACAGGAAGGCGCTTACGAGGTTTACAATTAAGCCTAAGACTGCCACAACAATAGCTTCATTGAAATGGATCGGTAGAGGGTTAATCAAACGCTGTATAGATTCAGCTCCCATGAGCAGTGCAATAACAGCTAAAATCACCGCACTTGCAAAACCGCCGAGGACCCCGACCTTACCGGTACCAAAACTATATTCAGGATTATCGGAATGGCTGCGAGCGTAGGCATAGGCAAAGACTGTAATGCCCAATGCAACTGCATGAGTGCCCATGTGCCAGCCATCAGCTAATAACGCCATTGAGCCGTATAAATAACCAGCAGAGATCTCAATTATCATCATGAAAAAAGTTAACAATATAACTCTTTTGGTATTCCGCTCTCCATGAGTGTCATCAGCATTAAAACGGTGACTATGCTGCCAGTCATTAAGACTTTGAATATGCATTTTAACTCCTACTCTTTCAGGTTTATTGAGAATATCCCACAAAAATGGTTAACGTCAAACTCTTTGATATGCCGCCATTCTTTCGGAAAGGTCATGCTGCCCTCTGGCTTGAATAGGTGATCGTTGACATTTCCATTAGCGCCAAAGACCTTCCCCTTCAGCGAGGGGCAGGTAGATTACTTCCGCCATTAAAAGAACTGAGTTTAGGGTAAACCTGAATGCATCCAACCCCGATGGGGAAAATGGGACACGCGGTGGCAGCTATGGGCCGGGAAGCTGCCGGAATTGAAAAAATAGTCAGAGGGAGGGATTTAGGTCTGGCTTTCTACGGCAGGTTTTTCAGGATTTTCATTGACCAGATCTTCCACGGTGGTCTTTATGATTTTGGGGATCGAAATCAAGAGGGATGCTCTTTCATCGACGGCATCATTCCCCACATTCTTAAGGAGATCTTTTGACAATTGAAACAGTTCCTTCTGAACCCCATCCATATTAAAGATGGGGTATGCCTGATCCTTTTTGAACCCGGTGCTGCCGCAAATCCGTGGAACCCCTTGAACCATGGTGGGAATGCCGTAAATCCGGCAGGTAATGGGGCGGTAATCATACAAAATACAGGCAGACGCATCGCTGAGCAGGGGGCACCGGATCCTTGCCCTGGCCATGGAATAGGCACTCATGCGAGGATCGCCCTTGAACTCTTCAAGGGTTCTTTCAAGGGTTTTAAGCTCCTTTTCCGCCGTAAGACCCCGTTTAAGCGCCGCCGCTTTCTCCTTTTCCCCAAGTTTATCGAAATCATTTTTCAGGAAAACAGCTTCAATGAGAAAAAGTCCGAATACCGCGTGGCAGCAATCGGCACAGCCCGGCTTGCAGGCGATACAATCCGGATACTCTCCCGCAATCCGCTCAAAGGACTTGTCCGCACGGCTTACCAGCCTGTCATATGGTTCAAACAAATAAGAAAAGTCCATTGCTATCGATGCGGCTCCAATGCTTTTACAAACTCGGGATGTGGCTCAAAACCTAAATCAACCGCCTCATCCAGATGTTCGATGGCCTTCTGGTAATCGCCCTTGTTGTAATAGGCACTTGCGAGGTTGTTCTGGCCGAGAGCAAATTCGGGAGCGATTTCCACCATCTTTTCGCCTGTTTCAACGGCCTTTTCCACCTCATCATTTTGCAGGTATGCGTTGGTTAAATTGCTCCAGGCCTGAACAATCTCAGGATTCAGTTCAATGGCTTTGTTAAGGGCATTGATCGCCTCTTCGGTTTTCATCATCTGGAGATAGGCAAACCCCAGGTTGGCGTACCCCCGGGCATACCGGGGCTCCATCTGGATGGCACGGTTGTTGACCTCAATCACCATATCCAGGTCGCCCTTTTTAAAATAGATGTACCCCAGATTAACATAGCCCTCAAACATTCGGGCGCTGTTGGCGACGGCCTCATTAAACGCGGAAATGGCCTCATCCAGCTTTCCCTCTTTCATAAGGGAAACGCCAAGGTTATATTGCGTGTTAGCACATTCCGTATCTTCATCCCGCAATGCTTTTTGTTCAAAAAGAAATTCTTCCGATCCCTGTGGACTCTTCATAATATGCCCCTGAACCCGTAAACGGTTACGGATTCTGTTATTTTATTTCGGATGTTCCTTCATTTGCCCCGGATCGATTCTACATATTCGATCCATATGAAGCAAAAAGGCCGCAACCCGACCGGGACGGCGACCTCTTCGCTATCATTTCGTCATTTCTGGTTAAGCAGCCGATAAAGATCTTTTCTAATAATCTTCTGTTTGGCCTTTCCCCTTCATGCCATACAGGGTGCTGCTGCCGGTGGAAAAATAGATCAATTTTTCTTCGTTGATCAGTGCGGTGGCAGCCTTTTTGATCGCTCTGGCTTTGGCCTCCGGAATCACTTTCTGAACCGCTTTCTGGATGTCGTTAAAGTAAAATTTGCTTTTCTTGCTCTTTTCGGCAAATGCCATAATGGCTTCTTTCATCTCTTCCATTGTTGCTCCTTCATTCATATTTCACCCGGGGAGAGACATCTTACGGTGATGGCTTTTTCCCCGGATGAAGCTAATTGAGCGTTCGTTTATTTGATGCCGTCGACGGCTCTTGATACGGCCCAGGATGCCTCAGTATATTTGAACTGGGTGGAAGTCCTGTAGGTATCATACTGCAGACGGTAATCGTCAATGAGGTGCTCCGTAAAGGGAAGATCGCATTTTTCGAAGAATCTTTCCCAGCCGATTCGCTCGGCCCAGTCGCCAACACGCTCGTACTTATTGGCCCCCGCCACGTAAGCGTTAACTATTTTCCTGATATCCTCACACACCTCGGGGAACCTCGGGTAATTGTTGGGCAGCGCCGGCACAACCACCTTGGAGAATTTAGGCGGCGAAATTCGGTTACTCACCTTTCCGCCGGCCATGATGGTCACACAGTCCCCTTCCTGGTCCGCAAGGGGCAGGGCCATACACATGGTGTAACAGTTGCCGCAGAACATGCAGCGTTCGTTCTTGATCTTGACCGTTTTTTTGCCGGATTCGGTCTTGGCCGGCGAAATGGCGGCCGTGGGGCACGACGCAATGACCAGCGGAATTTCGCAGTACTGGCCAAGGACTTCGTTGTCAATCAAGGGCGGTTTCCGGTGATACCCCAGAAGGGCGATATCGGAACAATGGACAGCCCCGCACATGTTGAGGCAGCAGGCCATGGAAATACGAACCTGGGCCGGCATGGTCATGCTCTGAAATTCCTCAAAGAGATCATCCATGACGGCTTTAACCATGCTGGACGCGTCCGTGGCCGGGGTGTGGCAATGGATGAAGCCCTGGGTGTGGACGATATTGGTGATGCCGGCGCCTGTGCCGCCGATGGGGAATTTGTAGCTTCCGGTGACATGCTTGCGGCTCTCAAGGTCCTTTTTCAAGGTTTCCAACTTGTCCTGGCTGTCCACCATGAACTCGATGTTGTTCCTTGTGGTAAACCGCATGTAACCGTCGCAGTGTTTGTCGGCGATGTCACAGATCTCGCGCACGTTTTCAACGGTCATGAACCGGCAACCGCCAACCCGGACGGTAAAAACCTTGTCGCCGTTTTCAGCCACATGCACCAGAATTCCGGGCTCCAGGATTTCATGGTAATCCCATTTGCCGTAGTTGTTCTGGATAATGGGAGGAAAATACTGCCAGAAATGCCGAGGACCCAAGTCCGTCAGCCTGTTTTCCATGGGTTTTTCAGGGTTAAATAGTCCCAGTCTTTCAGTTGATAATGCCATTTTTGATTCCTCCTATCTCGCATGTCTGGATCGGTAGTCGTCGATATCGCGGTCCCATTTGCCGGGCACATCTTCTTCATTCCAGAAGATGTAGGGATTGCTCCTCGGCTCTTTCACCATCTGCGGCATGGGCGGAATCTCCAGGACCTTCAGCAGCTTGGAGATACCCTGGCGCTGGATCAGTTCACCCAGACGCTCACGGTTCTTTCCTTCTTCCGGCCACCAGTCCCAGATCTTTTCCACGACTTCCTTGATGTTTTCATAGGGCGCTTCGCATTCCATGAAAGGAATGGTCAGAACGGACATCTGAGCGCCGTCCAGAATGGGCGCTTTGGCGCCGAACAGGATGCTCACGCCGGTTTCCACACCCGGCTTCAGGGCTCTCGGCATGGTGTTGATGCAGTGCATGCAACGGGTGCATTCCTTGTCATCGATCATGAGTTTGCCGTCTTCCATCCACATGCAATTGGTGGGGCAGAGGTTGATCACTTCTTTATCGATGTCGAATTTACCCCAGTCTTTGCCCGCATGGGCGCCACCGTTGGGCACAATTTCGCCGCCCATATAGGCCTGGACCGCTTCCTGGTCGATCCGGATGTTGTCTTTCCATGTGCCGATAAAGCTCATGTCCGACCGGGCAATGGAGGCCACGCAACCGTTGGGGCAGCCGTCAAATTTGAACTTGAATTTATAGGGGAAGGCCGGACGGTGCAGCTCATCCTGGTAGTAATGGGTTAGCTCGTAACACATGGCCTGGGTATCGATGCAGGACCATTCGCAACGGGCTTTACCGATACAGCAGGCCGGTGTGCGCAGATTGGAGCCGGATCCGCCCAGATCCTGCTGAAGGACATGTCCCAGTTCATAAAAAATGGGCTCCAGCTGTTCGGTAAAGGTCCCGATGCAGATGATGTCACCTGTGGAGCCATGCATGTTCAACATGCCGCTGCCCCGGTATTCCCAGAGATCGCAGATGCACCGCAGGTAGTCGCTGGAGTAAAACTTGCTGGCCGGCTGGTTGATCCGCATGGTATGAAAATGCGCAATGGAAGGGAATTTGTCAGGCAAGTCTGAGTATCGGCCGATCACGCCGCCGCCGTAGCCGAAAACGCCCACGATGCCGCCATGCTTCCAGTGGGTTTCCCCTTCGTCAAAGGAGACCTGGAGCTGTCCCAGCATGTCCTCGACAACATCCCGATCGATCATCATCCGATCGTCGGCCAGGTTTCTGCGGTGAAGGGCCTCGCGTTTGGCGTCCGCCACAAAGCTCGGCCAAGGCCCTTTTTCCAGCTCGTCCATATCGGGGATGTCATGTTTGCATTTAAACGCTTTGAGCTCGTCCTCCGTATAGTTGTTCAGCTCCTCATCGCTGTAGATGCGAAGCTCGTCGTACTTTAACTCTTTTTGTTCTTCGTTGGGTTCAAAAGCCATTAGACTTGCCTCCTTAAAAATATTATTATAAAGGAATATATCCTAAAATTCGTGCCGACCGTCACCTCCTCCCTCAAACAATCCTAATCCGCGGCAGGGATTTCAAAAAATGTTGACCATATTTCCACCGAATCCTCAAAATAATCGATCCGGTTCCAGTCGTTCTCTTCGGTAAATACCAATTGACCAATTTTTCAGATAGTTAATAATCAAAAGGCCGACACAATGTCAATAAAAAAAACAGAAAGATCCAACGACTTTTTTGTTGACAATTTGAAACGACCATGTTCCTTATTTCCAGCAGTTTTTTAACCAGAAAATTGGAACCATACAAAACCGAATCGGTAGAATCAGAGGCTGTTTTATGTATCCCCGCATCATTATCGCTGCACTGAAAGGCGGCTCCGGAAAAACTATTTTATCCATTGGCCTTGCCGCCGCATGGCGGGAAATGGGCCTTCGGGTGGCCCCCTTTAAAAAGGGCCCGGATTTTATTGACGCAGGCTGGCTTTCTCTGGCAACGGGTGCGCCCTGTTATAACCTGGACCCTTTTTTAATGGATGAAAATCAGATCCTGGATTCTTTCCTGCGCCATTCCGATCATGGAGAGATCGCCGTGATTGAAGGAAACCGAGGGCTCTTTGACGGTCTCGACATTGATGGGTGCTGCAGCACTGCAGAGCTGGCAAAGCTTCTTCAAGCCCCCGTGCTCATTGTTTTAGATGTGACCATGACAACGCGAACCATGGCCGCCATTGTCCGAGGATGCCAGGTATTTGACCCTAAACTGAATATCGCAGGTGTTATTCTGAATCGAGTGGCCGGACCCAGGCAGAAAAACCTGATCACCGAGGCCATTTGGAAGTACTGTGGCATTCCGGTGGTGGGTTCGGTTCCGAAACTGAAGGAAAACCCCTTTCCGGAAAGGCATATGGGACTGGTTCCCCACCAGGAGAGCAGTCGGACACAGAAGGCTATTTCGTGGGCTAAAAAAACCGTCTCGGACAACCTGCAACTGGCGCGTATCCGGGAAATCGCCAACCAAGCCCCCCCACTTGATAGCATCAATGCGTCAGTTGCACTGGAAACCTATGCGGAAAATGAGACATGGCGCCCACGAATCGGTTTTATAAGGGATCAGGCACTATGGTTTTATTACCCTGAAAACCTGTCTGAACTGGAAAAACTGGGCGCCGTGATGGTTGAACTCAATGCCATATCCTCCAATGCTCTGCCGGAGCTGGATGCACTTTACATTGGCGGCGGCTTTCCCGAGACCCAGGCGAAGTCCCTGGCAGACAATGGTGTATTTAGAGACGCCCTGAAAGGGGAAATCGAAAAGGGCCTTCCCGTTTATGCCGAGTGCGGCGGGCTTATTTATCTGGGGGAGCAAATCCGGTTGTCCGACAATCATTACCCCATGGTCGGGGCACTGCCCCTTGACTTCGTTTTCCAGAAAAAGCCCCAGGGGCACGGATATACCATTCTGGAAACCTGTGATCAGAATCCCTACTATTCAGTCGGAAAAATTCTGCGGGGTCACGAATTTCACTATTCCAGAGCTGTTTTTACGGCTTCGAAAGAACCGGTACACTTCGCTTTTAAGGTACAACGGGGTCATGGCATCGATGGCGAAAAAGATGGTATATGCAGAAAGAATATATTGGGGACCTATACCCATGTGCATGCTGCCGGTGAGTCGGATTGGGCGAAAGGTCTTTTTAAGGCAGCGCTTAACCACAAAAAAATGGCCAAACCCTGAAGAAGTCGAAAAAGAACATTTGACAACTTACGAAACAGGGATTATACTACTCCGATTGTGTGCGGCGTTGGCTGAAAAAATATTCAGGTGTGGTATTTTTAGGGTATTTTATTTAACAAAAAGGAGGCAATTCAGGTATGGCAACAGTAGAATTTGAGGGAACCAGCTACGAAATTGATGAAGACGGATTCATCGATGACTTCACCAACTGGGACGAAGGATGGATGAGATATGTGAAATCAACCGAGGGCATTGAAGAAATTACAGATGAACATAAAAAGGTCGTTGATGTTTTACAGGAGTACTACAAGAAGAACGGCATCGCCCCCATGGTCAGGATTCTGTCTAAAGTTACCGGCTACAAACTGAAGTATATCTACGAGCTGTTTCCTTCAGGGCCGGGCAAAGGTGCCTGTAAAATGGCTGGACTGCCCAAACCGACCGGTTGCGTATAATCTTACGGATGGAAATTCTGGGAGGCAACGTGTTTCCCGGAATACAAAAGCACTGAAACAAAAAGGCGCCAAAACAAAAAGGCGCCAAAATAAAAAGGCGCCAAAATAAAAAGGCACGGGGAAAACGGTAATGCCGTTTCTTCGTGCCTTTTTTCATTTAAACATGAATGAAAGGCGCTACGATAAAATACAGCCCTAAGACTCCGATGAGGACCCCCGCCCCTTTTCGAAACCAGTTGCCGGCCCCCTGCCAACGGCTGCTTTCCATTACGCGCTTTACCGCGGCGGTGGAACTGCCCGCCACCACAATAGGAAGACAGTGACCCAGGGCAAACAGCAGAATAAACAGGACCCCCGTGACCACTTTCTCCTGAACCGTGACAATCGCCAGAATAGGGGCGATAAACCCAAAGGTGCAGGAACCGGAAAGGACCCCGTAGGCCAGACCCAGCGCCAGGGCCCCGAACATGCCGCGAAATTTGAGTTTGGTGAGGAGATTCCCGCTCATGGAGCATTTTTCAACGCCCAGCATGCCCAATGCGACCCAGACCAGGACCAGCCCAATGAGGATCTGCCAGTAGTTGCCCACGTCTCCCAGCATTCTTCCCAGCAAGGCGCAGATGATACCGATGAGCGCGATGGTGATAAAGAGCCCCACGGTGAAGGCCACGGAATAGTAGGCGGCCTGTCTCGGTTTCAAGAGGGTCTCCTGCCCGCCCACATAGGCGACGATCAAAGGGATGGAAGCCAGGTGGCAGGGGCTGAACACCACGCTGATCATGCCCCAGATAAAACAACCTAACGCGGCGATGGCCGCACCTCCGGCAATCCACTCATTAACCGTCAGAAAAAATGTTTCCAGCATCGATTCTCTCCTGTTTTCATCCCAGGGCTATGGAACGATTATGCCGTCAGCTGACACCCATCTTTTTCAACTGCGAAACAATATCCGCCTCTCCCATAAATCCGGTGTGGCGATAGATCTCTTTGCCGCTCTTGTCAAAAAAGATCTGGGTGGGGATGGCGCGAATGCCGAAACGCCTGGCCGGTTCTTTATCTTTCCAGACATCGATGAAAACGATGGCAGCTTTTCCCCGATACGCTTTTTCGAGTTTGGTAAGGATGGGTGTCATCATTTTACAGGGAATACAGGAGTCCGCGCCCAGGTCCACCATGGTCACCATCCCTTTGACCGGCACAACGCTGGCGGTCCCGGTGTGGGTTGCAGGGGGTTCATCGGATGAGCAACCGTATAACAGCAGGCCTATAAAACCGAGTAAGAGCAAGCCGAGCGCACCATTCCTTATTTTCAGGGTCATCTAATTCCTCCAGTCTTTTTTATCTATTGAGTGAGCAATTATTTCCTTCTTCTGATAACCTATTCTTGTTTAGTTTTTGCTTCTTCGATCCATTGGATCAGCTTGGCCCGCGGGGGTATTTTGCCCACCGATTTGACCTTGCTGTTGATGAGGAGGCCCGGTGATCCCATTACGCCATACCGACCAATCTCTTTGATATCCCGCACATGCTCGATATTGGCCTTAATCCGGAGTTGCCCCACTACCGCCATCAATTCTTCTTCCAGTCCGTCGCACTGGGGACATCCAGGTCCCAGCACCTTAATGTCAAGGCCGGAGGAAATCGCTTCTTCATAGGGTCTACCCAAATGCTTTTTAAATTCCCGCAGAAATGCCTTTTTGTAGGGCTCCCGTGCCTTGTTCGGGATATAGTTTTTCTTTGAGAGCCTGTTTATAAGCTCATCGGCCACTTCCTGGTCAGATTTTTCAGCGTAGGCTGTCGCCATGTCTTGAAGCGCTGTATTGAGCCCAATGATGCCCACGGCATAGTCTTCCACTTTGATTTGAACCACATCCTCTTTGGTCATGATGTTTCTTCCTCTTTATTGCCGAGGCTCTAGCTGGCTATCACTCCGTAGAGCATGCCCGCAATGGTGCTCAAAATTACGATGATGGTGCAGAAAACCGCCGTCTTTTTAGCGCCCATGACGCTTCCGATCACCAGCATATTGGGCAGGGACAGGGCCGGACCCGCCAGCATCAGAGAGAGTGCGGGACCCTTTCCCATGCCTGCGCCCAAGAGTCCCTGGAGTATGGGTACCTCCGTAAGGGTGGCAAAATACATGAGCGCCCCCGAGACCGAAGCAAAGAGGTTGGCCCACAGGGAATTTCCGCCCACGAGTCCTTCAATATATTGGTCCGGGATCAGGGCGGCATGCCCGGGCCTTCCCAGCATAAAACCTGCCACCAGGACGCCGGCACCCAGGAGCGGAAAGATCTGTTTCATGAAGCCCCAGGTGGACTGAACCCAGGTGACCCGTTCTTCTTTGACGAACCAGGCTTTCAGCATGAACCCTAAAATGATCAGCAGTCCGGCAGTGATATACCACTTGGCGGCGAATATGGCCGGCCACACACCACTGGATCCTTCGGCCGGTTTTGCAAAGGCGGCGAAAACCAGGATCAACACCATAATTAGCATGAAAAGCCCGTCCTGGGCAAGGGTCCGTCCCGTTCCCTCGTCCTCCGGCAGGAACAGTTCCCCTTTTGCCCGTTCCGCATCGTCTTTTCTAAAAATGAAGGCCATGAGCAAGCCGGTGATGACGGCAAAAAAAATCGCACCGATGGCTCTGGCCAACCCCAGTTCCCAGCCCAGTATCCGGGCTGTGAGCACAATGGCCAGCACGTTGATGGCTGGACCCGAATAGAGAAAGGCCGTTGCGGGTCCGATGCCGGCTCCCCGTGTATAAATCCCCGCAAAAAGGGGCAATACTGTGCAGGAACAGACGGCAAGGACCGTCCCCGAAACAGAGGCAACTGAATAGGAGAGAATTTTTTTGGCAGTGGCGCCAAAGTATTTAAGAACCGAGGCCTGGCTTACGAAAACGGCAATGGCCCCTGCGATAAAGAAGGCGGGGATAAGACAGGTGAGCACATGTTCACGGGCGTATTCCTGGAGCATCATAAAGGCTTCTAGACCGGATCGACGAATTACAGGACTTGCCCAGGGTACATAGTAGGCTGCCACAAAGACCAATATGATCATCAGCAGTTTCCAGCGTTCCTTCATGATTCGAGCTCCTTCCCTACGGCCGGGTGGCCGTGTTATGAATTTATGAATCGCTATATATCAATATATTAAGCACAAAAAAAATTAATTTCTGCAGATATCTTCTCTCCGAATCGAGGGAAGTTTTCTGATTAGATGGGAAACCGCTTCATCGTCTTCAAGCCAGTGCCTCAAATTTCCGAGAAGGGCTCCAGCGTATGGACCTTTACTTGAGCCACTGTATGCAGTTTCGGTAATATATAGCTGTCCGATTGGGAAGTCAAGGAGGTTTCTTCGGCCTCAGCAAAAAAAAATATACTTAAAAAAGGTTGACATTTATATACGACCGGTCTATTTTTATTAAACATTTTGAGAAATGCGGGGATTATGAAAACGGATACCAAGCAAAAGATTCTTGAAACCGGAGCGGAGCTCATCCATTTGAAGGGATTCAATCACACGGGCCTTCAGGAAATCCTCAACGCAGCCGGAGTACCCAAAGGATCGTTCTATAACTATTTCAAGAGTAAGGAAGATTTCGGACTTCAGGTCATCGACCATTTCGCCGGATATTATTCCTTCATATCACGACCGATCCTGGAAGATCCCGCCCTTTCTCCCTTGCAAAAAATAGAAAGCCTCCTTGAGTGGTTTATGGATTTTTTTAAATCAAAGGATTACGCCTATGGCTGTCCCATCGGCAATCTCGCCCAGGAGATGGGTGATTTGAGCCCGGCATTTCGAGATAGGCTCATGTCAGCTGTGAACATTATGGTTGATGGTTATTCCGGGCTGCTGGCCGAAGCGCAAAAAGACGGCGAGATACCTCAGCAGCTGAATGTGAGGGAGGCGGCCTATTTCCTGGTGAGCAGCTGGCACGGCGCGCTCTTGCACATGAAGGCGATAAAAGGTCCCGAACCGCTTGAGAACCATAAACGGTTTATATTTGATCATGTTTTGAGGCCCTAGGCTTATGATGCAGAAGCGTAGGCCCAACCATTTTTTATCCAGATAAGGAGATACAAATGTCTGAACTGAAGAAGAAAATTTTGGCAAAAATGGATCGCCCAACCTTATCCGTTCTTTCTACCATCACGGAAGACGGCAAACCCTGGGCCCGTTATGTCACCCCCATGGCTGATGAAAACCTGACCATCTGGATGGCCACGTTTGTCCCATCACGCAAGGTGGCCCAGATCCGTAAAAACCCTGAAATCCACCTGACCACCGGTGTCACCGATATGGGGACAGCGGAATCGTATCTCCAGATTCAAGGCAGAGCCGAGATCCTGACCGATGAAGCGAGCAAAAAGGCGGCTTGGAATGACCATCTTGAAAGCTACTTCTCCGGCCCGGACGATCCCAATTACTGCGTCTGTAAGATCACCCCATACCGCATTGAATACCAGGGCATGGGAATGGTCCCGCCGGAAGTATGGGAGGTTTAAGCACCTTATAGACAATGGAGGGCCTTCTTATGAAGCTTAATGAACATCCAACGGTTATACGGTACCGTGAAAAGGTCGATGAAGACCCCCTTACCGAGGTCCAGGAAACGCTTGATTCAGCGTGGCTCAAGACTGTTGCCCTGGAAGCAGGCGCTGATGATGTCGGTCTGGTGGAAATCGGCCGTCCGGAGCTTGAAGAACATGCGGAAGACATTCTGAAGATATTTCCCCGGACCCGCAGTCTCATGAGCATTGTCTGCCGGATGAATCCGGAGAATATTCGATGCCCATCCCGTGATGTATCGGATCTGGAGTTTCTGCAAACATTTGAACAGACAAACGCCGTTTCACACAGAATCGTGAAGGTTCTGATTGAAAACGGTGTAAGGGCAATGAGCCCTTCCGCCGGGTTTCCCATGGATCTGGCGAAGTGGCCGGGCAGGATGTGGCCACTTTCCCATAAACCCATTGCCGTTGTAGCCGGTCTGGGGGTCATGGGTCATCACCGTCTGGTCATCCACCCACGATTCGGGAACTTCATCGTCTTGGGCACGATCCTCCTGGACCGCGAAGTTACAGCATATGACCAGCCTCTGGACTTCAACCCATGCATTGAATGCAAGCTTTGCGTCTCCGCCTGCCCGGTGGGGGCCATCTGCACGGACGGTCATTTCAATTTTACGACCTGCATGACACACAACTACCGGGACCGCCTGGGCGGCTTCATGAACTGGGTGGAAAATATGGTCTCAAGCAAATGTGTCAGGTCCTACCGTAAGAAAGTCAGCGATCCTGAGACTGTCTCCATGTGGCAGTCCCTGAGTTATGGGATCTGCAACAAGTCCTCTTACTGCATGGCCGTTTGTCCTGCAGGAGAAGAGGTTATCGGTCCGTTTCTGGACGATCGCAAGCATTTCCTCGCCCAGGTGGTGAAGCCTCTTCAGGACAAGGAGGAAACGATTTATGTGGTTCCAGGCTCAGATGCCGAGCGCCATGTTGAAAAGAAATTTCCCCACAAAACCATAAGAGGGGTAGGTAACGGCCTCAGGCCGGGTTCTGCAGCAGGTTTCCTGGAGAGCCTGCCCATTGTTTTCCAACGCGACCAGTCCGAAGGTCTCAACGCCACTTACCATTTTACCTTTACGGGTGAAGAACAATGTGAAGGGACCGCGGTCATCCGTGACAAGACGATTCAGGTCCAGAGCGGTCTGGTAGGTACCCCTGACATGCATGTCACAGCAGACAGTCGGACCTGGCTCGATTTTCTGGCCGGGGAAAAGAATCTCATATGGGCGTTGCTTCAGCGAAAGCTCCGCATGAAGGGGTCGCCTCGCCTGATGAAGGCCTTTGCCCGTTGTTTTCCATAATTGATGACGTCGTAAAAAGTCCCATCTACTGCGTTGCAGTAATTTTTCAGAATCTCAACATACTACATGTATGCCTACGACCCTGAAAAACCACTACGCCTTGTATATGGGGCTTTTTACAACGCCATCTATAGATCGATTCGTGACTTTATAAACTGGCCAGCTGTTGTTCAGTGGCCTAGATCATATCGCTGACATTGAAACCCTTCTCCAAAATCACACCACACGCAAAGACCAGGTGTTTCTTCCATAAACGCCATTTTCGATATACAGTTCGAACAGAGATACTCCTCACCTTTTTTCATGGGACCGTCACAGGGAACGACGGTCATGGGACAAAGATCGATGCATCTGCCGCACTCATTACAGAGTTCGGAACGTAAGTTAAAGGGAGATTCCACGCGCCGTTCCTTGCCACGCCCGACAAAAGCAAGGGGTTTTATCCCGAGATGCCCCGTACAGGCGCGAATACAGCGACCGCACAGGATACAGTCGCTGTTTCTGAATGGATAGCGCACCTCTTTGACCCCGCAGCGCCTGGCAACATCCTGTACAGCCCTGGAATTAGGCGCTTCAGAAACGATCAATTCCGCAATGTTGCGACGCAGATTCCGGACCTTCTCCGTGTTGCTCACAATTACCATACCCTCTTTTACGAGCAGTGTGCATGAGGTGGTAATTTTTGACCGTCCATTGACCACGTGTTCCACGATGCAGAGTCGGCATGCGCCAATATCCGGAAGATCCGGAGCGCGACACAGGTGGGGGATACAAATGCCAGCGTCAAGTGCCGCATCTAGAACGCTCGTCCCTCTCGGCGCCTGAAGGGTCATACCATCAATATTTACAGATACATATTGGGTCATCATCACACCTCACTATTGAACCTGAATGGCTTCAAATTTGCATCCACTCCTGCATATCCCGCATTTCTGGCATAGCCCCAGGTCAATTTCGTGGGGTACCTTTTTCTCCCCTTTAACAGCCTCATGGGGGCATTCCTTCATGCAGACGCCACACCCTGTACACAGATCCGGATCAATCCAATAGGTGATCAAGGCCTGGCATACACCGGCAGAGCATTTCTTCATGGCAATATGTGCATCGTATTCATCGCGAAAATAACGCAGTGTGGAGAGTACGGGATTGGCTGCTGTCTTACCGAGAGCGCACAGGGCTGTTTCACCCACGGTTTCAGCAAGCTCCTCCAGGAGAACCATCTGTTCCGGGGTGCCACGGCCTTCGGTTATATCAGTGATGATCTCAAGCATACGGTCAATGCCGAGACGGCAGGGCACACATTTCCCGCATGATTCATCCTGCAGAAAGGTCAGGAAATATTTCGCAACGTCTACCATGCAGGTCTCTTCGTCCATCACCACAATACCGCCGGAGCCGATCATCGATCCTGCTTCTGCAAGCGCATCGAACTCCAAGGGAAGATAGAACTTCTCAACAGGAAGACATCCTCCGGAGGGTCCTCCTGTCTGAACCGCTCGAATGGGACTGCCTGTCGGTCCACCTCCGATTTCAAACACAACGGAATCGATGGTGGTTCCCATGGGAACTTCCACAAGTCCCGTATTTTTGATATGGCCCGTAAGCGCTATAATTTTGGTGCCTTTGCTGTTCCTTGATCCCCTGGAAGCGAACCATGCAGATCCTTTCAAAATGATTGAAGGCACATTGGCCCAGGTTTCAACATTATTCAATACGGTTGGCTTATGCCACAGACCGTCTACCACGGAGTGAACATCCTTTGGCCTTGGCTCACCAACTTTGCCTTCCAGGGAAGTCATGAGTGCCGTGGATTCACCACATACAAAGGCCCCTCCGCCGCGCGCAACCTCCACATCAAAGGAAAAGGGGGTCCCGAATATGTTGTTGCCCAGAATTCCCATCTCCCTCGCCTGCTGTACAGCGATGCCGATATGTTTCACTGCCAGCGGGTATTCGTTGCGGACATAAACATATCCCTGCCAGGCACCGACACTCAGAGCGCCGATCATCATCCCTTCGAGGACCAGGTGCGGGTTTCCCTCCAGTACGCTTCTGTCCATATATGCGCCGGGATCGCCTTCATCGGCGTTGCAGATCACATATTTTTCATCGCCGGGGGCTTCGTGGCATTGGGCCCACTTACGGCCCGTTGGAAAACCGCCCCCCCCCTCGACCCCTTAATCCGGAAAGCTTGATCTCTTCGATAATTTTTTCCGGGGAGTATCCGGAGAGCACTTTTGCTATTGCCGCATATCCCCCGATAGCGATGTAGTCCTTTATGGAACAAGGGTCCACCTGACGGTTCTGTGCCAGAAGTTCTCTGTTTTGCGAGCGATAGAAGGGGATATCAGATTCCCGATGTATTGTTGCGCCGGAAACAGGATCTTTGTAGAGCAGCCGTTCAATCAGCTCACCCCTGCGAACGGTCCTTTCAACAATCTCATGTGCGTCGTCAGGCGAAACGTGGCAATAAAACGTTTCATCCGGCTCCACAACCACAATGGGACCCTGCTCGCAAAAACCGTGACATCCCGTCGCGCGCACCATGACTTCTTTTTCCACGCCCTGCTTTTCAATTTCCATGGTGATGCTGTCTATGAGTTCGTGAGATCTGGCTGCCCGGCAACCTGTCCCACCACACAGAATCATGGTCTTCTGGAAGCTTTTACGATAATCTTGAATATCTTTTCGAAGGAGATCCAATTCACTGATCGTATCGAGCTTGCTCATGGGATGCATCCTCCGTGGGAAGGTTGGAGAGCGTTGTGATGAGTTTTCGCAGCTTTCCGGGATTCATGTGATGATAACTATAGCGCATACCGGAAGACTTGATGCCGAAAAAAGTGCTTGACAAGTTTA
>CAYSFQ010000023.1:0-22504 GCA_964430575.1 uncultured Desulfobacteraceae bacterium | reverse complement strand
GTCCAAGAAAGATCCAGTTGTCAAAGAAAAAATGTTTTTATTTTTTCTGATGGTGGAGTGTGTTTTTATTTGACAAGCCCTTTAATGGGCGACCCCACTTTGTCGTGGAGTTCAGCGACCGGCGTCGAAGCCCGACAATGGGGGGCGAGGGTCATCCTGAAATAGGAGATGGAGATAAGGAAGCATTTCCTGATCTTCCTGGTTTAGAGTGGAAATAATCATTCAAGGTGTTTTGCTAACTTTGGTCTCAAGATCCATTATCAATTCTTGGCTCACTTCGAAGATCTTCTGATGCGGTCGTTCAAGATCGGTCACTAACATCAGGACAGCTGCAAACGCAAGCATCAGCGCAAAGCCTGATATCAAATTTCGTATTCCCGTCAAACCGGCCTGGTATCCCATCATGCCCATGGACATAAAAGCCACAAAGTAGAGCGTAAGGAAAATGCTTGGAGAAATCCGATTGAACAAGCCTGCAGCCATTCGTTTCCCGTGCAGGTCGAACACTTCGTTTAATGATTTTATGAAAATCACTGTAACGACGGGGGTAGGTTTTTTCTCTATTAAATCGATCGTTTTTAACCAGAGAAGGTTGTGTAATTCTTCTGATTTTACAATTATTTGTCGGACTGTGTCCATTTTGACGGTCTGTATTTTCGCCCGAACATTTACATATTTGCGAAGTAAATCCTGAAACTCCGTGCGAAATGGTTCCGGAAGCAATTTTGCACGTAGATAAGTTGTTTCTATTGCGTTCGCCTCATCAACGACCAATTTTTTTCTGACGTCAAAACGAGAACCCGCCATGTTAAACGTCATGGCCAAAAAGAAGGCGAGCAAGCCGAGAGACGCCCCCATAATGGTGTTCATTTGGGACTTCCGGGTTTGTTCCCTGTGGGAAATATTATATTTTCCAATACGGAAGCCCCCCTCTGCTGCGATTATGAACAGAACAATTGTACCAATGAACAGCGCCCAGATAGGGATATGGTCAAAAGGTTGACTATACATCATGAGCTTTTTTCTCCAACCATTAAGGTTCTTCAATCTGATAACATTAAAGCCTGATAAGACTTTAGGGGAACATAGAAAACTTTGCTTTGTATGTCAACAAAGAGGGCAATTTGAGATCCAGGCTGGATAGGACGTACCAAGTTGCACGGCCAATATGAAATGTGATCGCTTCTTATTGGTTTTTATTGTTGGAGGGATTGACAACAATCGCATGTGTTGTTATTATGTCCAACATGAAAGCTATTGAACTCATTCGCTCACGCATTCTGTATTCCGAGTTTGCATTTGCAGAATTGGCATTGTGGCGTCTACCAGCGCCACTTGAAGGATCATTGCACAATTTTAAGTATAGGTTGGCGTATGTGGTACGTGGTGAATGTGTTTTGCGTTACAATAATGAGACTGGTAAAGGCGATCATCGGCATTTTGGTGGAAAAGGAAGTGCCTACGTATTCACAACACCGGAAAAGTTGGTCGCTGACTTCCAGAATGATATAGTGAGGTGGAACCATGAAAACCGTAACCCTTGATGTCCGAACGCCTGCTGATTCGATGGTAGATTTTACACATGCCTGGACGACAGGCAAACCCCAAAAGTCCGCACGAATCAGCTTTGCAACCCCAGAATTGCTTTGGCGAGTGTTAACAGCAAAACGTTGGGAACTGCTCAAAGTTCTCTGCGGAGCAGGTCCTGTATCAATCCGAGAAGCTGCGCGACGTGTTGGACGCGATGTTAAGGCTGTTCACGGCGATGTTACTGCATTGCTAAACGCTGGAGTCCTTGATCGCAACAACAAAGGGCGGATCGTTTTTCCATACGAAGCCGTGAAGGTTGAATTCCTATTGCAGGCGGCGTAATGTGGCGACGTTCTTGTGCGAACGAATCGGGTGGCCGGGGGTCTTTCTTCCCAGGCTCAGGAGGCTCCCTGGGTGAAAAGGGGGCACACCTATTTTACAGAATTAATTCCTGCGGTTGAGATAAGAGCCTCGGAGAGGTGTGGGAATATCAGAAGAGGCCCATCCCGTGGAGATAATGATAGGACACAATACCCACGGTCGTTGAGAGGTTTAAACTGCGAACCTTACCCCAGATGGGCACCCGGTAGCAGGGATGGGCTTTTCGTACATGCGACGGCAGTCCAAGGGTTTCACGACCGAATAGCAGATAATCCCCGTGCTTCGCCTTTGCCTGGGGATATAACATGTGCGCATGACGGCTGAAGCACAGCAGCCGGCCGTTTTCATTCATATTGTTCAGAAAAGCGTTAAAATCCGCATGGTGTTGCACATCAATCTCAGGCCAGTAATCGAGCCCGGCCCGTTTCAGGTGTTTGTCGTCCACACTGAACCCCAGGGGATGGATCAGGTGCAGCTTCATTTGGGCCGCACCACAGAGCCTGGCGATATTGCCGGTGTTGGCCGGGATCTCCGGCTGATATAGAACCACATGAAGGTGTGGATCTTCCAAAACCACATGCGTTTTTCGATCCATGGTGACCATTTAAAATAAACCGCCAGCCGACAACCGCTGTTCATATCTCAACGAACGGAGAGGCTTTATCCTGTTGTCCAACCAAAACCCGGGTCTGTTTCAGCCCGCAGCGGTCCAGCACGGTTCTGGCTGCGTGAAAGGCCTTGTCCGGGTCATTGTTGGTTTCGCTCAAGTGTGCCAGGACCACCCATTTAAGGTTATCATGGGAAACGGTTTCAAGGATTTCGCCCGCCTGTTCATTGGAAAGATGCCCTTCGCTGCTGTTGATCCTTCGCTTCAGATCCAACGGGTAAGGCCCTTCACTGAGCATGGTGGGATCGTAGTTGAATTCCAGGATCAAGGCGGTACAGGCCCTTAATCGATCTTCCGCCAACCGCGTGCTTCGCCCCATATCCGTGACCAGACCGATCTTCACACCGTTACTGGATAACACCAGCCCCATGGGATCCGCCGCATCATGGCATTTTGTGAAGGTTTCCACGGAGAGGTTTTTGATTTTCAGGGTTTCCCCGGTTTGAATGGGAACAAGGGCAGGAAGTTTTCCGAGGGCCTTTTCACCGCTTTTGAGCGTCTGGGAATTGACGTAGACCGGCAGTTTGAATCGCCGTGCCAAAACCCCCACACCTTTGATATGATCAGAATGCTCATGGGTCACAACAATGGCATCGAGACTTTGGGCCATAACCCCCACGGCCCCAAGACGCCTTTCGATCTCTATGCCACTCAGACCCGCATCCACCAGGATTCTGGTATCGCCGGTTTCAAGATAGCAGCTATTCCCGCGACTCCCGGAAGAAAGGATGGAGAATTTCATGGTTTCTTTTATTGAACCCCACTGTGACCAAAACCTCCCTTTCCTCTTTTCGTCGCGTCCAGCTTTGCGACACGCTGAAGGTCGGCCCGATAGACCTTAGACAACACCATCTGAGCAATGCGATCCCCCATCCTGACCACAAAAGGCACTTCCCCCCAGTTGATCAGAATAATGCCGATCTCACCTCTGTAATCGGAATCGATGGTGCCGGGAGCATTGACCATGCCGATGCCATGCTTGAGTGCCAGACCGCTTCGAGGGCGAATCTGCACCTCATAGCCCGGTGGTATGGATAGGGCCAGCCCGGTGGGAATTAATTTTATCTGACCCGCGTCAAGGGTAACGGGCTCTTCAACACAAGCCCGAATATCCATCCCGGAAGCCCCTTCCGAGGCATAGCCGGGAAGCGGAAATCCCTGCTCAATCAAAGCGGGGTTACAGATTTTTATCTTTATGGGAATGGAATCCAAGCAAAGCCTCTTGATTCGTCCGACGAAGCCCCGGCACAGAACTCCTGGCGAAGTCGGAAGGGTTAATGCCCATTCCCGGACATGGCGAGGAGCCCTAGGTCGACATCTTCTTCTGTTATGGGACCGAGTGCGGCGAACGCAATCTTATCGTGCCCAAAAATCTTGTTTGCCATTTCCACCACATGGTCAACACTCACCCGCTCTATGCTATCCACCACCTCTTCATAGTCCACATATCTATTAAAAATAAACTCGTTCTTGGCCGCCCGCATCATTCGGCTGTCCGAACTCTCAGACGTCAGATACATCCCGCCGATCACATTTTCTTTGGCAGCGGCAAGATCACTTGTGTTCAGTTGTCCTCGGCTGAGTTTCCTGATCTCATTCTGGGTAATTTCAAGAACCGAATTCATATTCCGTGCATCTGTGCCCGCATAAACGCCAAAAAGACCGGCATCGGCATAGGGTGAAAAAAAAGAATACACAGAATAGGCCAGCCCCCGATTCTCCCTGATTTCCTGAAACAGCCTGGAGCTCATGTTGCCCCCTAAAATGGTATTAAAAAGAGCGCAGGCAAAGCGCGACTCATCCACATGGGATGGCGCATCGCTACCCAGGAAAAGATGTACCTGTTCAAGGGGTTTGGGCGTCACCAGCACCCCCCCACTGGTCAAGGGAAGGCTTCTTTGGGGGTTATCTCCCGAAAAATTGCTGTCGGTTTCAAAAATCGGCCTGAAATGCTCGACCATTTTCTCATGATCCACATTACCGGCGGCGACCACAAGGACCCGCTCCGGAACATAATACTTCCTGATATATTCACGGATCATGTCCTGGTCCATTCGGGCAACCGTTTCGGCACTTCCCAGAACCGAACGACCGATGGGATGGTCAGGCCAGAAAAGGCGTTGGAAGAGCAAATTAAGGTAGTCGTCAGGGGTGTCTTCCACCATACTGATCTCCTGGAAGATCACCTCCCGTTCACGCTCCATGTCCTCAGAATGAAAGGTGGGATGAACAAAGATATCAGACAGAATATCCGCCAGAAGCGGAAAATTCCGGTCCAGGACCCTGCCGTAAAAACAAGTGGTCTCTTTTCCGGTGAAAGCGTTTGAAAGGCCTCCGATGGCATCGAGGTCTTTTGCGATCTGATAACCGCTGCGATTCCGGGTCCCTTTGAAACTCATATGTTCAATAAAATGGGATACCCCGTTTTCCAGGGGCGACTCGTCCCGGCTGCCGGTATTCACCCATATGCCCAGTGAAACAGAACGAACGTGAGGCAACCGTTCCGAGACGATCCTGACCCCGTTTTCCAGTACAGTCTTACGATTCATCCAGGGTTTCTCCCAGGGCCGCTTTTCGGGAAAGACGAATTCTGCCATCCTTTCCCACTTCCAGAACTTTGACCAGCACCTCATCGCCTTCATTGAGCACATCGGTAACCTTATTCACCCGCTCAGGCGCCAGCTGGGATATATGAACCAGCCCGTCAGTACCCGGAAATATTTCCACAAAAGCACCAAAGTCCATAATTTTAACCACTTTCCCCTGATACAGTTTTCCGACTTCGGCTTCCTGTACGATTTCCTTGATCATTTTCAAGGCCGCATCTGAACACTCCTTGTCGGGTGAAGAGACGGTCACCACACCCTCGTCATCCACATCAATCCTGGCACCGGAGACATTGGATATCTCCCGAATGACCTTCCCGCCCGGACCGATCAAAACCCGCACCTTTTCGGGACTGATTTTGACGCTTGTGATGATGGGCGCGTATTCAGAGATCTCATTTCGAGGCCTTGAGATGGTTTCCCTCATGCATTCCAGGATGTGGAGTCGACCCTCTTTGGCCTGCTCCAGGGCCTGCTCCATAACTTCCCGGGTGAGCCGTTCGACTTTAATATCCATTTGAAGTGCTGTAATGCCTTCAGTGGTGCCGGTCACCTTGAAATCCATATCTCCGTAGTGATCTTCATCCCCCAGGATATCGGTCAACACCACAACTTTATCCCCTTCCGCCACCAGGCCCATGGCCACACCGGCCACCAGGTCCTTGATGGGAACCCCTGCGTCCATCATTGACAGGCAACCCCCGCAGACACTGGCCATGGAGGAAGAGCCATTGGATTCCAGGATTTCTGATACAACGCGGACACAGTACTGGAATTCATCTTCGTTCGGCACCACGGGCAGAAGTGCCCTTCTGGCCAGTGCGCCGTGGCCGATTTCCCTGCGCCCGGGGCCACCGAGTCTCTTGGCCTCACCGACGCTGTAGGGGGGGAAATTGTAATGCAGAATAAAAGACCGCATCTCTTCTCCGAAGATGGATTCAATTCTCTGCCGATCCCTTTCCGTACCGAGGGTGGTCAATACCATGGCCTGGGTTTCCCCGCGGGTAAACAACGCCGATCCATGGATGCGTGGCAGAAGGCCCACCAGACATTCAATGGGTCGGACTTCATTAAAGGAACGCCCATCGATCCTTTTTCCCTCATCTAAAATCATTCCACGAATCATTTTTTTCTCGAGGGAGTGGAAAGCGTCTTTAATCTCTGATTTCTGCCCTTCATATTCTTCCAAAAGGGCATCTACGACCTGGCTCTGTGCATCCCGCCTTTTCTGCTGTCGTTCCATCTTGTCGGCGACGGTCAACACTTCCTTGAGCAAAGGTTCTCCCATCTGATCAACCCGTGCCTGAAGGGATGTATCCACCACCTCATCGGGAAGTGTTCTTTTTGACTTCCCCACCTCTTTTTTGAGGGACTCCTGCATGTCGAGCAGGGGCTGGATGGCCTGGTGACCATAGAAAATCGCATCAATCATGTCGGATTCACTGACGAACTGGGAGCCACCTTCAACCATTACAACACCATCCCGATTCCCCGCCACGATGAGATTGATATCGCTCTCCGCCTGCTGGCTGAGGGTGGGGTTGGCTACAAATTCTCCATCAATTCTTCCCACCTTCACCCCTGCAATAGGCCCCAGGAAGGGGATGTCCGATATCTCAAGGGCAGTTGAAGCACCCAGCATGGCGAGCATGTCGGCTTCATTTTCCTTGTCCGTTGACAGCACCGTGGCGATTACCTGGGTTTCATAATGATAATTATCGGGAAACAGCGGCCTCAATGGCCTGTCTATCAACCGGGAAATAAGCGTCTGTACCTCCCCCGGCCTTCCCATATCCCTCCTGAAAAAATTCCCGGGTATCTGCCCACCGGCGTAAGACATTTCCAGATATTCCACCGTCAGGGGAAGAAAATCGATCCCCTCGCGAATCTCATCCGTTGCAACGGCGGTCACCAGCACAACGGTTTCACCGGAAGTAACAACGACCGACCCGTTTGCCTGCTTGGCAATACGGCCTGTCTCCACATTGATATTCCGACCACTAATTTCAATCGAGTAATTTTTTACCATTATTTAACATATCCTTTCAGTGCATTGCTTGAGCAATCACACTATTTCCGGATGCCAAGTTCGTTGATAAGCGTCCGGTATTTCTCCAGATCTCTCTTTTTCAGATAATTCAACAGTCTTCGTCTCTGGCCCACCAGTTTCAACAGCCCTCGACGTGAGTGGTGATCTTTTTTATGGACCTTGAAATGTTCCGTAAGATATTTGATTCGACTGGTAAGTAAGGCAATCTGAACCTCGGGTGAACCGGTATCCTTTTCATGAAGCTTAAACCGATCAAGAATTTCTTTCTTTGCTCCCGCTGTCAAAACCACTTTTAGTACCTCCTAAAAATTGATGTTTCCAAAAAGCTAAACATATTTTAGCAAAAATATCGGTTGCCCCGGAAGCGTCTCACATCATACCGGTCAAAGGAAATCCTCCCGGGCATGGTTCCCCGCGCTTCAGCGCAGGAAAAGTAAATAAAAAAAGATCAAGAAAACACCCTCTCAAATTTTACCTTTTCATGACCGCCCCCCCCGTCGTCCTTCTTTGCAATCGCCAAAAGTTTTTCACCACTGATCAGTTTTATGAAGCGCTCTTGATCATTGATCACTTGGGATAATTCCTCCCAACTGGGCTGATACCCCTGCCGTACTTTTTCCGCTAACATGCCATTCACTTCTATTTCACCCATTTCAGGCAGTGCGTTTCGTAAAGAGATCCCCTTTTCCAAAACTGAAACAAGGGGCTCGGACAAAATGTCTCCAGAGGAAATGGCGCCTGCCACATCAAATGGACCGCTTTTTAACCGCCTCAGGGTTTTCAGACGCCCTACTGATCCCAAATCTCTTGCCAGATCAGCTGCAAGGCTTCGAATATAGGTACCGCCCGCACATCTGATCTTCATGGTAATATCCGGCAGATCAACGGAAACGATGGATATGGAATGGACCTTAACCGTCCTCTCCTTGAGATTTACCGGAAGACCCTTCCTGGCCAGCGTATAAGCCCGTAAACCCTGATGTTTAACAGCGGAATAGGCCGGGGGCGTCTGTCGAATCGTCCCCTCATACCGTCTGGCCGTTTCTCGAATATGGTCAGGACTTAACTCGGGGACATCACGAATGGCCGTCACCGTGCCCGTGGGATCCAAAGTGTCGGTTTCTACGCCAAGTTCCAGCGTGGCCAGATACTCTTTTTCCCCGGCCATAATAAACCTGGATAGCTTGGTCCCCTGTCCAAGGAGAACCACCAGCAGTCCGGTCGCAAAGGGATCCAGGGTTCCCGCATGTCCAACCTTGTATCGTTTGCCCTGACGAAGGGCGGATCGAACTTTCTTGACAATCCCGTGCGACGTCTCCCCTTCTTCTTTGTCAACCAGGAGTATGCCGTCATCGGGGCGTTTCATTCAATAACCGGCCCGCTTCCAACAAAAAATCTTTCTTTAATGTGGCAAGAGATCCGTTACCGGTAAACCCCGCCGCCTTTGCATGACCTCCGCCACCGAATCGTGACGCCAGTTCGGCCACATTCACCCATCGGTTTGAACGCATGCTGAACTTATAGGTATTTTCATCTTTTTCGCTGATCATCACCGCCAGCTCAACCCCTTCGACATATCGGGGATAATCCACAAAGCCCTCACTATCGGAACCGTGTGCGCCGCTTTCTTTAAGCATCTCCCTGGAGAGCGTCATCATGCCGATTCTGCCTTCATTGTGAAACTCTACCCGGGCTAAGACCATGGCCAGCAATTTTAACCGCACGGGGCCGTAACCATTCAGTATTCTCTGGGATATCTCCCAGGGGTTAACCCCATATTCCATCAGATCCGCCGAAATTCTCATGGCGCTCGACGTGGTGTTGGAGTACCTGAAAGACCCTGTATCCGACTGAATTGCCGAAAATAAATTCTCGGCAATCTCAAAGTCCAGTGGGAAATCCCCGGTCCTGATCAACCGATACACCAACTCCCCGGCAGAAGAACTGTTCACATCAACCAGGTTGTGTTGCCCAAAGTAGGTGTTGGTCTCATGGTGGTCAATGTTAATGGTAAGCCCCCCACCGGACCACGCACTCACGCATGCCCCCAATCTTTCCCTCTCCGCACAATCCAACGCCAGAACAGCATCAAATCTTCTTTCAGCTTCAGAAACCCCGCCCGGTTTCCATACCGTAAGCATTTTTTCGGCACCCCTTAAGAGCGCCAGAGGAGGGTTAACGGGCTTCTGGATCAGCAGCACCACTTCTTTTCCCAGATCCGTCAGGCTCTTTCCAAGGGCAAGCATGGATCCCAAACCGTCAACATCCGGATCTTCATGGGTCATCATCAAAAAACGATTCCCTTCACTCAGCACCCCGGCAACCCTTTTCAAAGTACCCGGGAGGGGTTCTTCCGAAACCATCCCCCTACTCCGACTTGTGCATTTTTTCAAAAACACGCTCCATATGGTCTCCGGTTTTCAGGGAAGGGTCATAAACAAATTTAATTTCAGGGATATACCGTAAACCCGCACGCCTGCCGATTTCTCTTTTTACGAACCCCGTCGCACTGTTCAAGCCTGCCTGTGCATTTTCCACCCGGGTCTGATCTCCCATAACGCTGTAATATATCCGGGCCAGTTTAAGGTCATCGCTGAGGCGAACCCCCGTCAGGGTAACACCCTGAACACGCGGATCTCTCACCTTCTCCAACAGCAGGAAAGCCACCTCTTTCAAAATCACATCCCCGACACGTACAGATCGTTTCCCCGGCAACATATGAGAATTTACCTCTTTGATTCAAAGATTCAACAGGTTGTGCAACCGTTTCGATTTATCAGAGCGGATACACAAGTCCGCCCCACCATAAGAAATCACATATTGATAATATCGATTTCCGTGTTCACAATTTGGGCCAGGCAAAGTGACTCAAGAAAATCCAGAATGTGATTCAAGGAGGAATCAACGTGGCGCCGATCATTGCCCACCGTACTCACCCCCAACTCAATTTTCTGCCACTTATCATTGGCACCCACTTCGGCGATAGCCGCATTAAACCTGGACTTCACCTTATCGACCATACTCCTGACAACTTTTCGCTTTCCTTTGAGAGACCGGTTGTCAAAAAGGAGAAACTCGACCTTTAAAGTACCCACCACCATCATTAATTAAAGTTCCGCAGCAACTTCTTCTACCTGGTAGATTTCGAAAACATCCGAGGGTTTGACATCACCGAAATTATCCAGACCAATACCGCACTCATAACCGGACTGAACCTCTTTGACATCTTCCTTAAAGCGCTTTAGAGATGAAATCCTGCCATCAAAAACAACCACATCGTCCCGTAGCAACCTAACTTTGGCATTTCTTTCCACATGGCCGTCCATGACATGACATCCTGCAATGGTTCCGATTTTAGGTACACGGAAAATTTCCCTGACCTCTGCATGCCCGATTATGTTTTCTTCAAGAATCGGTTCCAGAAGGCCGGCCATGGCCAAACGCACATCCTTGATAGCGTTATAAATCACATCATAAAATCGAATATCGATATTTTCTTTCTCTGCCAGGGCCAAAACCCTTGGGTTGGCTCTCACATTGAACCCCAGAATAATGGCATCGGAGGCGGAAGCAAGGGTAACATCGGATTCCGTAATGCCGCCGGTTGCTGAATGTATCACCTGTAATTTTACCGCATCCGTACTCTGCTTGACCAGGGACTCGGCAAGAGCTTCCGAAGAACCCTGCACGTCCGCTTTAAGGATGATATTCAATTCTTTAACGCCGCCATCCTTAATCCTCTCGTATAAATCATCGAGGCTCACCAATCCGGTTTTTGTACCTTCCTGTTTCTTCGATTTTTCTTTTCGATGTTCAATGATCTGTTTGGCAATTTTTTCATCTTTCACAACAATAAACTCATCCCCGGCCATGGGAACACCTGAGATCCCATACAAAACAACAGGGGTAGAGGGGCCTGCGGTCGTCATTTTCCGCCCACGGCTGTCCAGCATGGCCCGCACGCGGCCGAAATGCTCGCCGCAGACAAACTGGTCGCCCTGATTAAGCGTACCGTTTTGAATCAGGACCGTGGCCACCGGCCCACGACTCTTGTCCAGCTCCGCCTCCACCACAGACCCTCTTGCCTCCCTGCCGGGATTCCCCGACAATTCAAGCATTTCAGACTGCAGCAGAATCAACCCCAGGAGATCATCGACCCCTTCTCCCGTTTTGGCCGAAATTTCCCCCAGGAGCGTATCGCCCCCCCATTCCTCGGGTGCAAGATCCAATTCAGCCAATTCCCGTTTAACCCTTTCCGGATCAGCATTGGCCTTGTCCATTTTATTAATGGCCACAACGATGGGGATTCCCGCTGCCCGTCCATGATTAATGGCTTCCTTGGTCTGTGGCATGGCGCCATCATCTGCCGCCACCACCAGGATGATAATATCAGTAATTTTTGCGCCCCGCGCTCTCATGGCCGTAAATGCTTCATGGCCGGGCGTATCTAGAAAAACGATATCACCTGCTTCACGCTTCACATAGTATGCCCCGATGTGTTGGGTAATGCCGCCCGATTCCCCCCCAATAATGTTCGATTCTCGAATATAATCGAGCAGGGAAGTCTTGCCGTGATCCACATGGCCCATAATGGTCACAACAGGCGGTCTTGACACCAGATCTTCGGGCAGGTCTTCCTCGTCGGAAAAAAAGCGCTCTTCCTTGAAGGCGTCCAGCTCCAATTCAAAATTGAGTTCATCGGCAACCAGAGATGCCGTATCAAAATCCAGCAATTGATTGATATTGGCCATTACACCCAACTTCATGAGTAGTTTAAGCAATTCCGTGGCCTTGGT
The DNA here is from genome assembly GCA_964430575.1 of uncultured Desulfobacteraceae bacterium. GTDB lineage: Bacteria > Desulfobacterota > DSM-4660 > Desulfatiglandales > Desulfatiglandaceae > NaphS2. Next base: position 10,474 of record CAYSFQ010000023.1, on the reverse strand, counting down.
CCCCATGGCCTTGGCCAAATCCGTGACGGTGACGGTGTCCTGAACCTTAATCCGCCTCTTGATGGCTTTAGGCGTCGTAATCTCTGTCTGTTTTAATTTTCTGGGGATATCCCTGGTTTTTTTACCGCCTTTTTTCCCCTTACGCTTCTTGCCACGATCCTGGTAAAGATCCGCCCGCTCGTAAACCTCTTTTTTCCGCCGTTTTGCAACGCTTCGTTTCGGTGTGGCCCCGTCTAGGTCCTTTTGCCAACCCTTCTTCTTTTTTGAGGGTTTCCCCTCATCCGGCGGTGGCTCAAATACTTTGGGCGGCAGCGGTTGTTTCGGTATTTCAGGAACCGGCTTGGAAGCCTGACGCTTTGGCTTTGGCTTTGAAGCTTTTGGCTTTGAAGCTTTTGGCTTTACATGTTTTTTTTCAGTTTCTCTGGCAAGGATATTCTTAAGCAGGCCCTCTTCCGGCGGGCTGATAATTTTGGCAGGCCTTTCGGATTTTCTTTTCTTGCCTTTCTTTCCTTTTGTTTTGGCGGGCTTATCGGGTGCAGGGGATTCCTTGTCTGAAACCACCGGTTTCTTTTTTTCAGGGGGCGTTTTTGAAACCACAGGTTCCTGAACCGGGACAACAATTTCAGGCGGGGCTTGGGCTTCAGGCACTTCCGGGGGGGCTGCCTCAACAGTTTCCGCTTGCGCTTCCGGTTCCTGAGCGGGGGAATCTTCCTCAGGCACTACCGGTGCTTCAACAACAATTTCAGGCGGGGCTTGGGCTTCATCATCGGATACTGGGGTCTTGATTTTTTCCGGTTCTGCTGCCGCCATCGAAACTGAAGGGGAAGCTTTTTCCATATCAGGAGTTCCCTGAATCGCTTCAGGAGTCTCATCCGTGGGCAATCCATCCGCTTCGTCTGTCAATTCATCTTTCTCTTCAACCTGAACCATTTTCTTTCGTCTGCGAATGACCCTGGGCTTAACCCTTTTTTCAACCACCACTTCTGATATGGCGCCGGAAATGACCTTCCTGGCCTTGGAAGCCATTTCTTCATCAAGGGTACTCATATAGTTTTTGATGTCCAATCCACCCGCATTGAGCGCCTCCACGAGCTCCTTACTCTCCATCTTGAGTTCCCTTGCTAATTCATAAACCCTGATTTTAGCCATAAATTCCCCCAGAAATTGTTAAGTGCCGCTGTCCCTTTATCAGCGTTTTGTCGTCGCCTCGGGAAAATGATTCATAAAACGGGAATGGAAACTCTCCGCCTGAAAGCCCTGCTCAGGCCCTTGCCTGTTTTCAGCACGGACAGGCAATCTTCATTCCTGCAAATATAGGCGCCCCTGCCTTGCCCATTTCCACGATTATCTCTAACGACCACGCCACCGGGATCCAAAACCAACCGAATCAGTTCCCGTTTATTTCGTTTAGCCCCACAGCCTATACATGTTCTGATGGGGATGTGCTCCCGGTTACGACTCATCAGTCGATATTTTCGCTACCGACGCCTCCGTTTCATCGGCATCCGGCGCCCCCGTTTCGGAGACTTCCCCCAAATGGGGCTCACCTTGACCAACCGCATTTTCTTCAGAATTGGCGGTTTCCAATTCTTGAGCATCATCTATTTCCGATTCCTTTGGTGCGTCATCATTTGGCTCGCCACGAAGGTGGCGATTCGCCTCCGCTATAAGTGCCTTGGCTTTCTCTTCGCTAATCCCTTTGACCGCCACCAGGTCCTCAACCGTTGAACCTGCCACGTCACGGGCGGACCGAAAATCGGAATCATATAACTCGCTGGCGGTTATTTCACCCACGCCACTCAAATCCAGGAGCGATTTATACCCGTCCTTAAGTGCTTCGTTGTATTTTGTTTCACCCACCACATCCAAACGCCATCCCGTCAATTTGGCCGCCAGTCGAACGTTCTGCCCCCGTTTTCCAATGGCCAGGGACAACTGATCGTCGGGAACAACAACCTCCATGCTGTGGTTATCCTCATCCACAATGACCCGGGTGATTTCAGCGGGTGCCAATGCATTGCATATGAATTTGGCCGAGTCGGGATCCCAGGTCACAATATCGATTTTCTCCCCACGCAACTCCTGAACCACTGCCTGAACCCGCCTCCCTTTCATACCAACGCATGCGCCCACAGGATCCACATCAGCATCTTTTGAGCTGACGGCGATTTTTGCCCGGCCCCCGGGTTCACGGGCCACCTGCATGACCTGCACAATCCCTTCGGAAATCTCAGGCACCTCATTTTCAAACAGGATTGCGACAATATTGGGATGGGTTCTCGAAAGAATAATCTGAGGTCCGCGGCTGATCTTTCTCACATCCAGGATATAGGCCCTGACGCGATCGCCCTGTTTGTAGGATTCCCTGGGAATCTGTTCCTTATGGGGCAATTCCGCCTCCGCACGCCCCAGGTTGACAATGATGGCACCCCTGTCAAACCGCTGAACGATCCCGTTGACGATTTCACCCCGTCTGTCGATGAAATCATCATAAACGATATCCCGCTCCGCCTCTTTCAGCCGCTGCATAATGACTTGCTTTGCGGATTGAGCGGCGATCCTTCCGAAAGTGTCCGGATCCATCTTGATGCCCAGGCTGTCTCCGATTTCAGTCTCCGAATCCAGTTCAAGGGCTTCCTCAAGGGGGATTTGAAGGTGTGCATTTTCCACTTTTTCAACCACTTCCTTGAATTCGAACGCCTCAACTTCTCCCATCTCATCGTTGTAGATGACCTCAAGATCGTATTCAGTACCGTATTTTTTCCTGGCAGCCGCCTTTACCGCTTCCTCAAGCGCCCCGATTAACACAGCCTGGTCAACACCTTTTTCTCGGCTTACCTGGTCAATCACCTTTTTTAAGTCAGAAACCATTCCCTTACTCCACCAAATATAGTTGAATTATCTAGTCCTCAAAATCGAACACCAAATTGGCCTTATTCACGTTTTCTTCAGAAATCTGAACAACGGTATCGTCCAACATGAGTTGCAGCATACCGTTTTCAAAGGATTGAAGAACCCCCGAAAAATTCTTACGTCCCTTCAGCGGGACGGCTGTTTTGACCTTGATCTTCTGCCCGATGGCCCGGAGAAAATCCTTCTCTCTTTTAAGCGGCCTGTTGAGGCCGGGAGACGATACTTCAAGTACATAGTGACGCTGAAGCAGGTCTTTCACATCCAGAAGATTTCCGATTTCGCGGCTGACCATGGCACAGTCATCCAGATTAATACCGGTCGGCCTGTCCGCATAGATTCTGAGGACCCGTCTGCCCTGACCGGAATGGTATTCCATATCCACCAGTTCAATCCCCATTTCCGCCAGAACCGGCTCAATAAGCCGCTCTATCTCTTTCAATACGGATTCGGTCATCTATTCTTTCGTACCCTGGAGACCTCTGGTCTCGCCTCGGCTTTTCCCTTTCTTCATGGTTTTCAGGGCCCAAAACTAAGAAAGCGGACCAAACGGTCCGCTCCCCCTGTGCAGACAAAATTGTAGGGTGCCTGATCACATAAACCCGTCTCAAGGAGCTTAATGCATCATGAAACACCAAAAAACCGCGTCCGCAATCCAAAGTAAATCAACCCCACCATGCGACGGGGTCAACAACCTTAAAAAGGGGGAATCAGGGTTCACCGAATTTTCAGGCCTCATATGGAGCGGGCAACGGGGTTCGAACCCGCGACCCCAAGCTTGGGAAGCTTGTACTCTACCAACTGAGCTATGCCCGCACGATATTCCTGATCCAGAGGATGTGTGAAAACAGATACACACCCGCAAAAGGGAAAGTTAATACAATCGAATCCGTCAGTCAAGCTATAATTTACCGTTTTCAACTCATGTGATGGCAAAAAACACCATTGCAGTCGATCTTCCTTCCCTTAAAAATCTTGACATTTTGAAGGGACATGCATACTATTTTTGTCCATAAACCACCGGGTTCAAACCCACATAATGATAATTTAAAACAGGAGAGCATAGAATCCTTGGAAGATGATCCCGAAAAAGGGTTTTTAGACCGCATCAAATCTTTTTTCAAGAGAAAAACCTACCTGGACAACAGCAGTGATCTTGCCGAAGAAATCCATGACCTGATGGATGAAGGGCAAGCCAAGGGTCTTATCAGTAATGAAGAGTCTCACATGGTCTACGGTGTACTGGACCTGAAAGAAACCAAGGCCCACTCCATCATGGTTCCGCGCACAGAGATTTCATCCGCCCCCGTGGACTGCACATTGGGGGAAATGATCGATCTGGTCAACAAGTGCGGACATACCCGAATTCCCATCCATAAAGACGACATCGACCATGTGGTGGGGGTTCTCCATGCCAAGGACCTCTTGCGGCTTCTGGGCGGGGAACCCGATTCAAAAATTCCGTTTGATATCTTCAGAAAACCATTCTTCGTTCCTGAAAATCGCAAGATCAGTGAATTGCTGAAAGACCTTCAGGAAAAAAGAACCCATTTGGTTGTGGTCACCGATGAATACGGCGGCACCGCCGGTATCATTACAACCGAGGATATTCTGGAGGAAATCGTGGGCGAAATCATGGACGAACACGATCATGAAGAGCCCCTTCTCTCCATACTCGACGACGGCAGCTTTATTGTGGACGCACGATTGGAGATAGAAAAACTGGAAGAGCAACTCAAAATAAACCTGCCGGAGGGAGACTTCGAATCCGTGGGCGGTTTCATCATTCACCTCTTGGGGAAAATCCCGAAAACAGGTGAAAAAATCCCTTTTGAAAACCTTGACATCACCATTCAAAAAGGGGATCAACGGAAAATCGAAAAGGTCTTGATTACGCCCAAAGAAGATAACGGGTCAAAACCTTTGGTTTTACCCTCAGATTCAGCATCCACCTGAGCAATTTCACATGACGCCAGCAACGAAACAGAGCGCTCTTTCCCTTCGCGACCTGTTCCAGGCCGTTCTTTCCGGGTTGTTGCTGACGGCATCATTTCCACCGGGGAAGCTTTCATTTCTCGCGTGGGTTTCCCTCATCCCCCTGCTCGTATCCATTCGGGATAAAGCGCCCCGCAGCGCATTCAAATTGGGGTTTATCGCGGGTTTTTTTCATTTCATAACCCTCATGTACTGGATCGTCGTAGTCCTTAAGCAATACGGGAACCTCCCACTTGCCATCAGCCTGTTGGCGCTCCTGCTGCTATCCCTTTTCCTGGCCCTGTACCCGGGATTGTTTTCCTGCCTCACCTGTCAAATGAACCACGGCCCTTTCTCCATCTTTTTCATGGCAGCCCTCTGGGTCAGTCTGGAATATGCGAGGGCCCATCTCGTTACCGGATTTCCCTGGTGTCTGTTAGGCTACAGCCAATACGAGCACCTCACCGTGATTCAAATTGCCAACCTTTTCGGGGTATACGGCGTTTCCTTTCTGATCGTTCTTGTAAACGGTCTGATCTTCCAATCCTTTTTCAGGAAAAAAGGGACGAAACACCCCTTCCCGAAATGGGAGTGGCTTTTCGTAGTGCTGTTGACAGCGGGTACATTAACCTATGGGGTGCATCAGGTTACACAAAAAAAAGCCCAAACCAAAACAGCCCCGCAAATCAACGCCGCCGTGGTACAGGCCAACATTGACCAGTCCGTCAAATGGAAGCCCGCTTACCAGTTACAGACCCTTCAAACATATTTCAAATTCAGTCGCTCGGTCGCTGATTCAAAGCCAGCCTTGATCGTGTGGCCTGAAACGGCGCTTCCTTTTTTCTACCAGGACGCACCTCTTTTTTCACCAAAGATGCGGGGGCTTTCCGACGAACTGGGGGCTGCTCTTCTTTTCGGCAGCCCTGCCTATAAGCGTGTCGACCGGAAAATCAGATACTACAACCGCGCCTACATGATAACGCCAGACGCCTCGTTTACGCAGTATTATGACAAACGGCACCTGGTGCCTTTCGGTGAATATGTCCCTTTGAAACAATATCTGCCCTTTATCAGCCACCTGGTTCAGGCCGCTGGAAATTTTGCTCAAGGAGATCGACAGAGTCCCCTCAAAGATAATGATCTTTCCCTGGGTGTTCTCATCTGTTTCGAAGCTATTTTCCCTGAACTGGCCAGGGATCTTTCAAGGGAAGGCGCCAATCTCCTGGTCAATATCACCAATGACGCATGGTTTGGCGCCACCAGTGCACCCTACCAACATTTAAGCATGGCGGTATTCCGCTCAGTGGAAACCGGCATTCCCATGATACGCGCAGCCAATACGGGGTTCAGCGCCTTTATCGGATCTGACGGCGACATCCTTTCTAAAACCGCCCTTTTTGTGGAAGAGGTTCTTAGTCGATCCATCTCTGTTTTGCCCCCAGCGCCCACAATCTACACCCGTAACGGGGACCTGTTCGCCGGCGGGCTGGTTCTAATTTCCCTGCTGAAACTCCTTTACGCTTTTCGAAAACGGGGCAAAAAGGAAAGTAGAAATAATGTTTTACCTTGAAAGTGAAAATTTTCAATTGGCTTTGCAGGTTGTGCCGGTAGCGTCTTTGTTGCAGCACGAGGAAACCATTTCCGGTCCTTCAAGCAAACTGACTCTGGCATTGAAAAACCAGGCACACCTGCATAACCCCATCATCATAGACGAAAACAATGTTGTCCTTGACGGAAACCATAGAGCATCCGTTTTCAAGGCACTGAAGCTTAAGCACATTGCGGCTTGCAGAATCAATTATTTCCATAAAAAAACAAAGCTTCGTTATTGGTACAGGCACCTCAAGAACACTCCCCGGTTGAACCTGATCAAGGGTGTGGTGGCGGAGCTGAAAGGCGACTGGCAGGAGGTTGCAGGCAGAGATTCCCTCCAAAAGGTCCTCGAAGAGAACTGTTTGTGTTGCGGGGTCCAGCGGGGTGACCTTTTCGCATCGGTCCGTTTCCATGATGATCTGGTCAAAGACGCGGTCAGTGCATACGGAATTTTCAATCAGATCCAAGAGAAATTGGTGGGAGAAGGATCGATGTTGGAATATATTCCGTGCAACTATGTCCATGACGCAGTTTTCTGTGCCGGACTTGATCAGAACGAAGTGGTGCTCTGGTCACCGAGGATCACCAAGAAAATGGTAATCGATGCAGCAAAGGAGCAAAAATTATTTACGCCCAAGGCAACACGCCATCTGATCCCGGCGCGGCCTTTAAATGTTGATGTGCCAACCGAATGGTTCAAGGAAAATATTTCGCTGGAGGAAATAAATGAAAGGTTTTCGGCCCATCTCGAGCGCAAGAAGATCCAGCATCTTGGACCTGGGCAAATCGTCCATGGGCGATATTATGAGGAAGAATTATTCGTGTTTTTCGATTAGAAATCTATCCCTTAAGGTAAAGAAAAGAGATGAAAAATGGCTGAAAAAGGAAATATTCTGACGCTGTCGGCAATTGGCCTGGACTCACCGGGCCTTGTCTCCAAGATTACAACAACCGCTTTTGAGATGGGCGGGAACATTATCGATGTGGAAGAAAGCTGCCGTAGAGGGCTCTTTTCCATCTTCCTGATCATTGACTTTTCATCGTCGCTCCATGGCATGGATGCCATATCAGAAGCCCTCTATGCTGTGGGAGAAGAGACAGGGCTGAAAGTAATCGTCGGCATCTTTGATGAGGAGGCGTTCTCACATGCCAGCAAAAAGGAAAACCACATCGTGACCCTTCTGGGGAAAGACCGCCCCGGTATCATTGCCCATGTTTCCAGCCTTTTTCGCAAGAATAAGGTCAATATAGAGCACTGTACCATGATCGCTCGGGGGGAGTTCTTTTCCATGGAGATGGGCATCGATACAGGCCATATCCTCACACCCCCTGAACTTTCGCATATTGAGGCCGTGGAGAACATGAAAGCGGCGCTCAAAAACCTTTGCAGAGACCTGAATCAGAGTGTGGTCATTCAAAGCGAAGACATCTACGTTCGGAGAAAGAAACTGGTGGTTTTTGACGTGGAGTCCTGCCTGATACAGGCGCCTTCTTTGAAAAATTTCATTGAAAAGGTGGAAGGCGAAGTGCGCGCAGCCGTGGGAACGACAAAATGGAAGAACGGGAAACCTGCCCACATACAGCAACTGATCGAAAACGCTCAGAGCCTGAAGGGTGTTCCCATGTCGGAACTGGAAAAATTCAGCAACATTCTGGCGCTGAATCCGGGCACCATAGAACTCATACGGATTTTAAAATCCATGGGATTCAAGATTGCCCTTCTTTCTTCAACATTTAGTTTTTTGACAAAAAAGATATTTGAGGGCGCGGGAGTGGACTACGCCTTTTCAAACACGCTCAAGTGCGACCGGCACGGTATCATCACGGGAGAATTGGAAGACCCCATTATTACATCCGAAACCAAGAACGAAATCCTCCAATTCATCATGAATCTGGAAAAAATCGGTCCGGACCAGGTCATCGCAGTTGGCGATGGTTCCACACACAGCCATTTCATCAAAAACGTTGGTCTTTCCATTGCCGTCAGGCCCCATGCTCAGAAAATAGATGCGGATGGCATTTTAAGTGGCGATCAGATTTTGAAAATACTGTACTGCCTCGGCATCCCCAAGGCAGAACTCGAAAAATATATGAAGGCGGAATCCCCCCAGTGATATGAAACCCAAGCGTCCCCGGAATTTTCCCACCGGAGGCCTGTTCCCCGGCGGGCTGGTTCTGATTTCCCTGCTGAAACTCCTTTACGCCTTTCGAAAACGGGTCAAAAAATAGATCCCGCCAATGATGCCGATCCGTTAAATGAATAATTTTGTATTGTGTCCTCAGAATTTCCAGAATTAATAAGAAAAAACAGGGTATTTGACTTATGTCAAGGATTTGACTCAAATATCGTACGATGATGCGATAAAGATGTAAAGAATCCCCCAAAGCATCACATGTTCCGGAGTGAATGGTGCAAAATCGCGAAGTACAGCGCCCTGCAGCAGGGTTGGTCCATCTGAGTGAACGGGATCGATCTTTTTCCAAGCAGGTGAACAGCCGAAGTGGCGAAAACGTCGGATTCTGCTTGCACTGCCGCACATGTGCCGGCGGTTGTCCCTATGTGGAAGCTATGGATTATTCTCCGAATGCCGTCTTACGCCTGATCCAGCTGGGTCTTCGAAAAGAAGCCCTGGAATGCTCAACCATTTGGATCTGTGTGAGCTGCAACACATGCTCCATTCAATGCCCCATGGCCATAGACATCCCCGCCATCATCGACACTCTCAGACATATGGCGCTGGAAAAAGGAGCGAATATTGCGGAACCGGACATTGTTGGTTTTCACGAAGAAGTCCTCCATTCCATCGAGAGGTACGGCAGAACTCATAAGCTTGAAATAATGCTTCGCTACAAGGTTCGTCTACGCCAGTGGTTTCAAGACATGGATATTGGGGTCAAGATGCTGACAAAGCGCAAACTAGACTTGAGACCATCCAGGATAGAAGCCACAGACGAGATGAGCAAGATATTTGGTTTTTCTCAAAAAGGATCGGATTAATGATGGCCTCCGGCACAATCGATCTCTCCTATTTTCCGGGGTGTTCCATGGTTACCTCGGCCAAGGAAAGTAATGCCTCTCTCATTCAGATTTGCCAACGGCTCGGACTTAACCTGATCGAACTGGAAGATTGGAATTGCTGCGGTTCTTCCTCTGCCCATAGTATCGAACCAGGGCTCGCTTTCAGACTGGCAGCGAGAAATTTGTCTTTGGCAACACCTGAAAAACCGCTCATGATTATGTGTCCGGGTTGTCTTCATCGTTTGAAAGCGGTCCACAAACAGGTAAAGGATGATCCCGAATTGAGATTGAGGGCGGAGAAAGCTTGCGGCCGTCCAATTAATCCTGACGTGCAAATCATCCATTTCTTCGAGATCCTTGAGGGCTTTGATTTCTCACGAACAAAAGACATTCAGCTCGCTCAGTTGGACCGTGTGAAGTTTGTCCCCTACTATGGGTGTATGCTGGCTCATCCACCGGCGTTTCGAAAGGAAAAGAATTATCATCAACTGATTGAAAAAATCCTCACCTCCCTGGGGGCGGAGGCTTTGCCGTGGGGGTTTTCTGCAAAATGTTGTGGGACTTTTCTTGCAGCAGCGCGACCTGACATCGCAACCCCCCTGGTGAACAAAATCATAGCAGGCGCTGTAAGAGCAGGTGCCGAGTGTATTGTAACTGCTTGCGCAATGTGCCAGCTCAATCTGGAGATTCGTTGTTCCCTGAAAGAAAAAATCCCTACACTTCATTTTTCGGAAATATTGGCCCTGGCTCTGGGCGAAAAAGGCTACGACGGTTGGTTCAAACGCCACCTGGTCGATCCCAGACCATTGTTGAGAAAAAAGGGATTGATAAGTTAATGAATTGCCCAAGAAGGTCTATCAACCCAGCGGTTTTGCCTCGTCAATCAGCATGATGGGGATATCATCCTTGATCTCATATAACAGTTTGCATTGATCGCAGATGAGCCCGTCTTTCGATTCCGTCAAGTAGATATCCCCC
>CAYSFQ010000022.1:0-22787 GCA_964430575.1 uncultured Desulfobacteraceae bacterium | reverse complement strand
CCAGATATTCCGCAAAGACGCCGGCAGGGGACCTCTGTTTGTCATATTCCGGGGCTGAACAAATGATGGACGCATCAATATCCTTATTTGAAATTTGAGCGTCCTGCATGGCATCCTTGAACCCTTCAAAGGCCAGTTCCCTGATGGACCCGGGATATCCGCGCACGAAAGCGCTTTGGCCAACTCCGATGATTCCTACTTTACCCATTATAACCTCCAAGTTATATGCATTCCTAAAAAAACACTGAAGTTTCGGTGTTTACAATTCTTTATACCAGAATTTACCGAGGACGGATTATAGGGAATGATCGCTAACGGGTCAAGAAGAAACCATTTTCTTCACGCCCCCCGATTTATAAAACAGCGCCAAAAGGGCGCCGGAGAGAATAAGCCCACCGGCCAGGGAAACCCCGAGGGGAAAAAGGCCTGCGTCGCCCATCATGCCGATACCCAATGGAATGGCGCCGCCCCCCACCAGAATGGCTACGGGCACCGTAAAGGATACGGCAATGTTTCGAACATTTGGTGGACCGATGGCGGACAGGGCCGCAAAACCGGGCGGGAAAAAGCATCCCGCTACAACCGGCTGAAAAAATACCATTGCCACCAGCCATGATCCCGTCATTGTGCCCAGAAGGACGGTTGCCAATCCCGCAATCAGAAAAACACCGCTCATGGTGAGCCCGGGACCGACCCGGTCGGTTGCCCAACCGGCCAGGAAGGTCATGAACAGGACTGATATTCTTGACAGTGCCACCAGGGTGTTGGCCAAGTTCCGCTCCAACCCGTGTTGGGCTACCAGAAAGAGGGGGAGCATGGTGTAAAGCCCCAGGGTGGCGCAGAGGCCAAGGGAAAACAATATCATCATGATCCAGAATGACTTTTGGGAAAAAAGGGTTTTGAGGGACAGAAAATTCGGCGCTTCACCAGGAAAATCTCCACCTTTTCCAAAAAGGGAAAACAAGACGCCCATTGAAATGGAACAGATACCAAGGAAAACCAGCACACTTCGCCAGGAAAACCACAGCATCACACCTTCTGCCAGCAGGGGCGCAACAATAAAACTCGCGTTGGGGGCCAGTTCATGGGTGGCGATGGCTTTTCCCCAGTGTTTCACGTTGACCAGAGAGGTTAGAACAGCAATCCCTGAAGGGAGATAGAGCCCTGACGCCAGTCCCAGAAGGAGCAATCCTCCCCTAATCGTCCAGATGCCGTCGCTCAAGGCAATGCCAATAAGCGAGAACCCAGCAGTTGCGGCGGACAAAGCGATGGTTTTCCGGTGTTGAAGACGACGGGAAACAAAACCGGAACCCAGGAGAGAAACAGAATATCCCATGCTGATAAAAAGAAACAGGGAGGCGGCTTCAACGTGGATCAACCCCAGATCCCCTTGAATGCTGGGCAGCAATGGCGCGAAAATGATTCTGGATATAAAATTCAGAAAGAAGATGCCGGTTAAAAAAAGGATTGGGCCCAGAATTGATCTGAATTTAACCGCCTCAATGTCAACACTGGCGTGTGAACCCGGGGTTTTTGAATGTTTCATTTTTCCCGCATTGTCAAAGGTCTTCAGCGATTAATCGACCTCATATGGGGCGATCCATCTGCCGCCTTGAAATCAATTTCTTATTTTGGTAAACCTGAACCGACGTTCCGGAGAAACTTTTTCGCAACCATTAAAGGATAAAACACCCATGAAATCCTTTCAAAACATACCTTCGCTGACAAAAACCAAAACCCCCGAGCTGAATAACGTTACCGTGATGGCATCAAAGGGGCTGGGACGGGTGTGGAGCTTCAATATCAATTTCTGGCTTCTCCTTGGCATTGTGACGGTCCTTGTGCTCTACTTCCTGTTCTCTTTCATACCATTAGCGCAGTATTTCGGTGAGCGCCATCAGGAAAATCTTCTGGTACAGCTTGAAAAAGATTTTAAGGAAACCCAGAGAGCCCTGTATCAGGCAAAACAGCGGTTGAAGTTCGTAGAAAGTTACATTGACCCCTCAAAGATACCCGCCGAAAGCCCGAAAAAAACAGCCAAAACCCAATCACCCCCCAACAGCAACGGAACAGCAACGGGCAGCAGCAAAATGCCGGCAGAATCAGGTATTCAAGAATCCATCGTCAGCATTAAAGAACTGAAAATAGACCGTCGAGGGGCCAACTTATCCGTTAATTTCAAGCTGGCCCGGGCCAGCTACGGTCGCACACCCATCCGGGGGTATGTTTTCATCGTTGCAGTGGACCGATCAACAGACCCGCCACAGCTGTGGCCTTCGCCGAGGGCAGCCTTTGAAAACGGAATGCCCGTTAACCCAGAAAAAGGACAGTCCTACAAAATAAGGAATTTTCGCCGAATTAGAGTCAAATGGTCTTTTAAATCAGCTGAAAAAATACCCGCGGAACTGAGGATACTGGTCTACGACCGATCGGGCGGCCTTCTCTTGAAAGAGGATTATCGCCTGGAAAAAGATCAAAATCAGTAGCATCGACACATCACAAGCGCCCATTCAAGGCACATATTCCAATGTGATCACATCATCCCACGGGTCTGCCTTTTTAACCTTTACCACGATTTCCTGCCCTTTGGAAAATATGATGCCATCCTGACGCTTAAAGTCCGTCACCATGAGAAAATCCGTCAAAACAATCCTGTATTTATTCTTGAATTCATCCAGAACCAGGGCGTTAAATGTTTTGCCCGGGTTCATCCCCAGATATTTCAAAGTCCAATAGCGTAAACGGTTTCGCTGGATGCGCCCCAGGGTTTTAACCAGGGGTTCGACGGCAACCCTGATTTCTTCCAGGTTTTCTTCATTGTAAATGGGGGTGCTTTTCCCAAGAAAACTGGTTAATTGCCGCTGTACAATAAGGTCGAGATATCTGCGTATGGGAGAGGTTGCCTGGGTGTAAACGGGGACCCCCAGACCGCTGTGGGGGTTTGGATTCGTGCTGATATGAAGGGGGCTCAGTTTTCTTCGCTGTTGAAACACATAAAAAATATACCCTTTTTCATCCAGGGGCAACTTTTCCGTCGGTTCCGATTGTGCCCTGAACAGTACGGGAATGTTATTCTTCCAGCAAAACTCAGCCGCCAATTGATTATAAAGGATCATGAACTCCGCAACAATCGTTCGGGACGGTGAGTCCTGTGGCACCAGTTCCAGATTCAGGAGACCCGCTTCATCAATGTCCATCTCCAGTTCAGGCAGAGAAAGATTCATGGCGCCGCGGTTCATCCGGTCTTGGCGAAGCATTTCCGCCAATCGGTGCAGTTCTCGAAATTGGGTTTTCTCCAAAAGGTTTTCATTAACATCACTGTAGGTCAGTTGCCGTTGAACCCGAATCATGCTGGATGTAAAACGATATCGCAGCAGCGACCCGTCCTGGTCGAACCTTGCCAGAAGAGAAATCGCCGGACGATCACACCCTTCTTTCAGGCTTAGCAAATCCTGGGAAAGATCCATGGGAATCATGGGGATTTGTCTTCTGGGCATATATAGAGACGAGGCCCGGTCTCTTGCCGCGGTATCAATTGGGCTGCCCTTTTTGATCACCGCCGCCACATCAGCAATATGGACACCGATTCTCAACTCATTATCAAAAATTTCTACGCTGATGGCGTCATCAAAGTCCTGGGTTTTGGGCCCATCAATGGTCACAATGGGCAGGGACCTCAGGTCTTCACGCTGGTTTTCAGAAAATCCCGAAACCGCAAGGCGCTCAGACGCTTCCAGTTGCGTGGTCGTAAAAGCAGTCTCCACCCCCGATCGCAGCAGATCAAGGGGTTCGTCTTCCTCCCATTCACCCAAGGCTATGAGCAGAGACCTGGCCTTCCGGATATCGGTTATACCCGCGTATGAAAGCAATTCCCTGCCATATTTTAAATCATCAGCATCAGTGCCGTAAAGGGCCAGTTGAATCAAAAGCTGGATAATATCCTTGCTGCAATCCGGCGCTTTGGTTTGTTTTCCCTGATGCACTTCTTTGAGCCACTTGCCACCTTGCTCAAGTCGCGCCGCCCTTTCAGCGGCCTCCTCTTCCTGCCGGATAATCTGTTCCACACGATCTTTCGAGTTTGGCAGAAAGAGTCCGTTTTTCATCTTGAAATAGAGCCTGTTTTCAAAAAGTGCCCGCACCACAGCCGAAAAGTGCTCCTCGGTGGCGTCTTCGCCGAAAGCCAGCTGCGCCAGGTAACGGTGGTCGAAAACTTCCTCCTCGTCCCGAATCAGCTCCCACATTTCCTTGATGTCAATCTCTTCTTTCAGCTTTATTCGCAAGGTTTCTATCTGCTGTAGCTTCTGAAGCAACTGATCCCTTGGCTGTGCCACATCAATTTGGGCAGCTGAAATGAGCAGGGTCCTTTTCGGAGAAAGGTTCACATCCCGGTTGGCGGGTGTCAGGAGATGTAGCCGGTTCCCCTTGTCCTGCAAACAGACGGTACAAATCAATCGGCTCTGATCAATATATTCAACAATGCTTCCAACGGCCATATTTGAAAATCACCCATACCCTTTCTAAGGAAGTTTTCAGGATTTCTAGCAGGTGGGCAGGGTTCTGTCAACTGATCTCGGGTGGCCCCAATTTCGGGAAAAACATGGTTATTGCCAATCCCATTGCCATTACCCACAATTGCTTTCCCAAATCGCTTTTGCTAGAATGACATTTTGAAATTCGAGGGCATTTTGAAATTTGGGGTAAACCATGGGCGAATCAATTTACGCGCAACGGGCTGGGACACTTGTCAAATTATTGCAGTCGTCCGCTGAAATCGGTTGCGACGGGGCCTGGATTATCAAGCCTGAAAACCGGCGCTATCTTTCAGGTTTCAGTGCAGAAGACAGCCAGTTCACCGAATCCTCGGGCTCACTTCTGATCAATGGCACAAACCGCCTGCTGATAACGGATTCCAGGTATACACTTGCCGCTGAAAATGAGGCGGTGGCGTTTGAAGTATATACACTCAAAAAAAGTTTTGTGGACGACATTCCGGATTTCACAAAAGGATTTAACCTGCACAATCTTGGCTTTGAAGAAGATTTCGTGACATGGGATCTACACCGGAAGACCGCGGAAAAGCTCGCCCTACTCTCACCCCCGGCCGCATTGACCCCTTTGAACAGCGTGGTGGAGAACATGCGCGAAATCAAAGAAGACCGGGAGGTTGAAGCGCTCGAAAATGCAGCGGATATGATTTCAGACATCCTGGATGAGGTGATTTCAGCTCTCAAACCGGGTGTAAAGGAGAAAGACGTGGCCTGGCAGATCAAAGGCCTGGCAAAGGAGGCCGGTGCAGAAGGACTCTCTTTTCCGTCTATTGTGGCATCAGGCCCCAACAGTGCGCTGCCCCATGCTGTGCCCTCAAACCGAAAAATCCGGTCTCGAGAGCCGATTATCCTGGATGCGGGGGTTCGACTGAACGGTTACTGCTCCGACATCACGCGAACGGTTTTTGTGGGTGAACCGGATGACACTTTCAAGACCATTTACCGCACGGTTCGGCAGGCGCAACTGGCGGCACTGGAAAAAATCCACCCTTCAGCACAAAGCACCCAGGTGGATGCCGTTGCCAGAAATATTATTGCTGATGCCGGTTTTGGCGCATACTTCGGACACGGCCTGGGCCACGGGGTCGGCCTTGCCACCCATGAAGGGCCAAGGCTCGGGCCGAGAAATGCAGTCCCGCTGCAAGTAGGAAACGTTTTTACCGTTGAACCGGGCATCTACATCCCGGGCAAGGGAGGGGTGCGTCTTGAGGAGATGGTTGTCCTGGAAGCTGAAGGGCCCAGAATTCTGACCAAGAATGGGCATTTCTATGATTTTTCGTGATTTTCGGCCTCACCATGGCAGGTTCAGAACATAGCGGGTCAGATCGATTTTGGCGGTCTTCGGGAAAAAATGGGGGTCAGCTCGGTGTACGATCTGGTAGATGAATTCATCACCTATTTGCGGATTGAACGGGGTCTTGCTGAAAACACCATTTCTGCCTACAGTCGAGATCTTGTCCGGTTTATCGCCTATCTGGAAGGCCGGAATTTAAACCCTGTTAAGATTTCCCGAAATGAGATTCGGGACTATCTGGGCAGCCTGATCCATGACCTCTCTAAAAGGTCCCAGGCCCGGAATATCTCCGCCATCAAAACGTTTTTTCGTTTTCTTGTTTCAGAAGGCAGAATGAAAGAGAATCCTGCAAGGCTTCTGGAAACACCGCGCATGCAACGAAAACTGCCGGATGTCCTGAGCCTCGATGACGTTGAGCGACTCCTTTCACAGCCGGACATCACAACACCCCTGGGGCAGCGCGACAGGGCCATGCTGGAACTCCTTTACGCCACCGGACTGCGGGTGTCGGAATTGGTACATCTCAGGTTGCTCGACGTCAATTTGGAGGCCGGTTATGTGAAAACCCTGGGAAAAGGGTCAAAAGAGAGATTGGTGCCGTTTGGTGAAAAGGCGCTTTACGCCCTGCAGTCGTATCTTTCTGACGGACGACCGGCCCTGCTCAAGGATGGCCATCCGCCTTATCTGTTTTTGAACTTCAGAGGAAAATTATTGACACGGCAGGGATTCTGGAAAATCATCAAGAATCATGGTAGAATGGCAGGCATTAAAAAAAGTATAAAACCGCACGGACTGCGGCATTCGTTCGCCAGCCATCTCCTGGAAGCTGGTGCGGATCTGCGTTCTGTTCAGGTGATGCTGGGGCATGCCGACATCACCACCACCCAGATCTACACCCATGTGACGAGAGAAAGGCTGAAGGAGTTACACGGGACATGTCATCCGAGACCGTGACATTTTTTTCTGACTGAACGCTGTCAACTGCCGCATGCCGTTATGGGCACCGGATGTTCATGGAAGATTTACTCAGACGGAACAAGTGAAAATGGGAAAAGTTATTGATCTCGATAATAGGCGCAAAGGGCCCTTGGAAGGGTTGACCGCACCTGAACCGTGGCGGTTCCGAAAGGGGCTATGGCGGACGTCTCACTTTGTTCAAATGCGATCAAGTCTCGCAGAAACCCTTGAATACAAACCGGAAGGGTTGGCCACATTGCCCCCTCATTTCTCCCTCAGAGGGGGAATGTCCTTTACCATTCGGTCCATGTATGTGAATCGCAGGAATGAAAAAAAGATGCGGGAGATTTATTACCTGGTTGGGCTGACCGATTGCATGATTAACCAGGTTCATCCGATTTTGAGGACCGATCTCTTATGGGCCATGTACAAGAAGGTATTTTCCATGAAAGAGGCGCTCAAAGTCCACTGGCACGGTAACCTTGACCAGGTCCTGCTTCCCCTTGATCTGGAATTTTTCGATGATATTTCCTACCGCACGTCATTGACCAAAGCGGCGACCATGAAAGAACTGTACGAAGCGATCAGGGAGGGGACCGACGAAATGTTTGATATCCTTTCCCTCGAATACACATTTTTCAGCCCATGGATGGGGGGATAATTTTGGAAAAGCATTATCGTTCGGCCGACATGGAAACCTCTGAAGCCTTCCTGGAAACTATCTTTGACGGCATCAGCGAAGAAATCATGGTAGTGGATGAAAACGGTATCATTCAGGATGTCAACCGGGTTTTTCTGGATGAACGTGGCCTTTCAAAAGAGGCGGTTCTGGGTAAAAAATGTTATGATATCAGAAAGATGTCAGGAACCCACTGTCACCTGAAGGATCGGGACTGCCCTCTTCAAAAAGCCAAGGAAACCGACGGGAAGGTGGAAGTAAACATTCGGCACGGCTTGGAAGGGGAATATTCGAAAGCCTTACGCCGGACCATGTACCCGGTCAAAAACAGTAAAACAGGCGAACAATATTTTGTTGAAATCTCAAGGGATGTCACGGAATACCGGAATCTCCTTAACAGATTGAGGGCCTCGGAGAAGAAAATCCGGGCCATCCTGGATACAGCAACGGATGCCATCATCAGCATAAACGAGGATCACGAAATCGTATTGTTCAACAACGCGGCGGAACGGATTTTCGGTTACAAGAGAGCCACGGTTCTGAAAAAAAACCTGAACATGCTCATTCCGCGGCAATATGGCGATCATTCCGCCTTTGTCAAAAGTTTTTTAAAAAAAATGGAACCAAAATTCATGGGCAAGACCCAATCACTTACCGCCATTCGCAAGGATGGTGAGGAATTTCCCATAGAGTTGGGATTGAGCTTTCATGAAATGGATGGTGCATACACATTTACAGCCATTATTCGGGATGTATCCGTTCAGAAAAAACTGGAAGAGAAGCTGCTTCGCTCGGGACGTCTTGCAGCCGTTGGAACCACCGTGGCTCACGTGGTCCATGAGATCAGAAGCCCGCTTATGATTATTGGCGGGTTCAGCTATCAGATCCGGAACAGCCTGGAAGATGAAAACGCGTTAAAAAAACTGGATATGATCCTTGACGAGGTCAGCCGGTTGGAAAAACTGGTCGCCAGCCTGGGAGACTTCACAAAGGTCTACAATCTGGTAACGCGGCCGGCCGACATCAATTCCGTTATTCAGGATGTATTGAAAATTTTCAGGGGCATCTACTCCCCTGAAAAATATCCAATGCAGGCCGAACTGGCACCCAATTTGACCGAAATCCAATGTGATCCGGACAAAATGAAACAGGTGGTTATCAATATTATTACGAATGGCATTGAAGCGATGGAAGACGCTGGAAGTATTACCATCAAAACGAAAAAATCCTCTGATGGTGTTGAAATCCAAATTCGCGATGAAGGGGTAGGCATCAGTGAGGAAGACCTCCTTCACATCTTTGAACCTTTTTATACAACCCGGGACCGCGGTTCCGGATTAGGCCTGGCCATATCCTATAAAATTGTGGAAGCCCATGGGGGGGAGTTGTGGGCAGAGAGCGTTGAAGGAAAAGGGACAACTTTTTTCGTGCGTCTGCCGGGCTGATGCAACATTTTTCGATTTTTTTAATTGACACCTATACAATAAAATATTATATTATTGGATTGCCGCGGGGTGGAGCAGTCTGGTAGCTCGTCGGGCTCATAACCCGAAGGTCGTTGGTTCGAATCCAGCCCCCGCTACCATCGATAAACCAAGGGGTTACGCCGAAAGCGCAACCCCTTTTTTATTGGCTTAGAAATTCATACCCCACGATACACCCCGCACCCGGTATGGAAATGCAAGATTCCGGGGACAATTCGTACTATGCGTGCCTTAGATGCATAATGTCGTGACTGGCACCAGTTGCCAGTAATTTTGTATCGTCTCCCTTGAATTTATCTCAATTCTTGGTTGGAAAACTCTTTAGATTCCAATCGGTTCCCCAAAAAATCGGAAATTTCCGCCATTTAGAAAGAAATTGAAAAAAGCGCTCCAAAACGAAAAAAGGACTTACCGAATTGGCTAAGCCCTTGATATTAATGGTAGTCCCAACGGGACTCGAACCCGTGTCGCCGGCGTGAGAGGCCAGTATCCTAGACCACTAGACGATGGGACCTTTTTGAATGGCTGGGGGACGAGGATTCGAACCTCGGTCAATGGGACCAGAACCCACCGTATTGCCCCTATACGATCCCCCAGCAGAACAGTGGATGTTATCAGGTTTTTTTTAAAAGTCAAGCCAAAAAAACGCAAGAGCAACAGTCAAAATACGCCAGTGATAAAGGGCGTTATGGATTCACCTTCCAGCATCTCACCCAGTGATCACCGTCAAAACGGGTAAATCCGATCTCCTCATTTCTGCACCTTTCTTCTACCTCGGGACATCTTCCCTGAAACTTACAGCCCGGCGGCGGATCCAAAGGGCTTGGCACATCCCCGCTAAGCGGGGTAACCGCCCCAGAGGGGCCGTTTACATCAATTTTCGGAACAGCCGAAAGGAGCGCCAGAGTGTAGGGATGAAGCGGCTTTTCAAAAAGATCCTCAGCCCCGGCGTACTCCATGATGTGCCCCAGGTACATGACAGCCACGCGGTCGCTGAGATAACCCACCACATTGAGGTCGTGGGATATAAATAGATAGCTGAGCCCCAGCCGGTCCTGCAGGTCCTTGAGCAGGTTGATGATCTGGGCCTGTATGGACACATCCAGGGCAGAAATCGGTTCATCGCAGATAACGAGGGATGGGTTGACGCTCAAAGACCGGGCCACCCCCACCCGCTGGCGTTGACCCCCACTGAATTCATGGGGGAACCGGTCCGCACTGCCGGGCCAGATGCCCACCATTTCCAGCAGTTCATCGCGGCGGGGTTTGCGCATACCTCTTGAAAGGCCGATACACCGAAGCCCCTCGTCAATACTCTGTCCGATGGTCATTCGGGGATTGAGAGAACCATAGGGGTCCTGGAAAACAATCTGGATTTCTTTCCTCAAAGGCCGCATCTCTTTTGCCGAAAGATGGCTGATATCAAGACCCTTGTAGATGATTTTCCCGGCGTCCGGTTCCAGCAGTTTGAGTATCAGGCGGCCCACCGTCGATTTGCCGCACCCGCTTTCGCCCACAAGCCCCAGGCTTTTTCCCGCCTCAATTTCAAAGTCAACCCCATCCACGGCCTTGACCCGGGCAGCGACCCGTTGAAAAAACCCCCTGTGAACCGGGAAGTATTTTTTGAGGCCTTCCACCTTCAGGGTAAAAGAATTGTTAAGGTTGTCTGTTTGTACCATCATCCGTTTTTTTAACTGTTTATGGTTGCCGAACCACCTTCTACAGCTCCCGAGCCAAAACCGGACATCGGCTCCGGTGACCATTTCCCGATGATATCATTTCAGGCAGCACGGTTTTGCAGTTCTCTACCACATGGGAACACCGGGGATGAAAAGGACACCCCTCCGGCTTGTATGCGGGATTGGGTACCGTACCGGGAATATTATGAAGCCGCCGCCCCCGCTTTTCCCGGTCGGGAAGTGAGGCCAGAAGCCCCCGGGTGTAGGGATGAACGGCATTTCCGAAAACCTGCCGCGTATTCCCTTCTTCCACAATGAGCCCCGCATACATGACGTACACGCGGTCAGCAATCCCGGATACGACACCCAGATCGTGGGTGATATACAGGATGGACATGGAAGCCTTTTCCTGAACGGACTTAAGCAGGTTCAGGATCTGCGCCTGCACAGTGACATCCAGCGCGGTGGTGGGTTCGTCGGCAATGATCAAATCCGGGTTACAGGCCAACGCCATGGCAATCATAACCCGTTGCCGCTGTCCACCGCTCAACTGGTGGGGATAATCCTTCAGCCGCTGTTCCGGCGAAGGTATTCCCATGTCTTTCAAAAGCTGAACGCACCGGGTATCCAACGCATCCTGCCCAATCATTTCGTGGGTACTGATGGCCTCGCCGATCTGATCCCCAATGGTAAAAACAGGGTTCAGTGAGGTCAGCGGCTCTTGAAAAACCATGGATATCTGGTTGCCTCTGATCTTCTGCATGGCAGCATCATCCAGCGCCAGAATATCCTTGCCCTTGAAAATAATGCGGCCACCCACAATTTTCCCGGGTGGGCTGGGAATCAGCCCCAATGCGGAGAGAGCCGATACCGTCTTTCCGCACCCCGATTCTCCCACCAGACAGACCGTCTCCCCGGCATGAATGTTGTAGCTTACCCCGTCAACGGCCCGGGAAATCTTATCCTGGCCGTAAAAATAAACCTTCAGGTCTTGTGTTGAAAGAAGTGGTTTTTCAGAACGCATCAATTCATATTCCAAAATTCAAAATAGACCCTTATTCCTGGCTCAGCTTCGGGTTCAAAGCGTCTTTCAGACCTTCTCCAAAAAGGTTGAAACAGAGAACCACAATCAAGATCGCCACGCCCGGAACGAAGGTCAGCCAGGGGGCATCAAAAATAAAACGTTTGCCGTCGGAGAGGATATTTCCCCATGTGGCATACGGCGGAGGGACGCCGAATCCCAGAAAACTGAGGCCCGCCTCGGTTAAAATTGCTGTGGCAATGCCGATGGTGGAGGAGACCAGAACCGGGGCAATGGCGTTGGGCATCATATGCCTGAAGATAATTCGAAAATTGCCCACCCCCAGGGCTTTGGCGGCACTGACAAAATCCTGTTCTCTCAGAGAGAGAAACTCGGCCCGCACAAACCGGGTGGTTCCCATCCAACTGGTCAATCCAATGATAATCATGATATTGTAGATGCTGGCAGGCAGCAGCGCCACCACTGTCAGGATCAGGAAAAAGCTCGGAAAACAGAGCATGATGTCCACCATGCGCATGATGAGGGTATCAAAGGAAAAGGCGGTTTTTCGAAGCCAGCCCGGCATGAAATGGTTGTGTTTTGCGCGTCTTGCCGTCAAAAACCATATGAAGCTGAAAATTCCCACCCCAAAGAGGCCGAAGCCGAGTTTGACCCATCCAAGAAAGAAAAAAATGACGCCCGATAAGAGCAGCAGGAGACTCAGGATCTGATCGTAGCAAATTCCCCCCTGCCCGTAATACCCCGCAAGCCCACCCATGAAGATACCCACAATGACGGCGATGCCCACCGCCACAAACCCCACCGTCAGGGAAACCCAGGCGCCTTGAAGCATCCTCGCAAACACATCCCGGCCCAGATCGTCGGTCCCCAGCAGGTATATACCGAGGGTGGGCGCCTCATGGGCCTTAAGCGTTTCAAGGTTGGGCCGGCTGAAGGGCGGCAGCAGTTTTTCCTGAAGCCGAACCAGGGCGGGATTAAACATGGGGTCCTGGCCGGAAGTCAACACAACCCCCGCCACGGCGGTGATGAAAAAAGCCAGGAAAATCACAAGCCCCACAAGGGCTAGGCGATTCTGGTTGAACAGTTGAAACCGTTCTGCAAGCCTGGATTGCTTCGGCGCCTGGGGGCCGTCTAGAATTTCAGTGTTTTCGGTCAACGGTTCTTCCATCATAGCCGTATCCTCGGGTCCACCGCCAGGTAAAGCAGGTCTGAAATAAAGGTTCCTGCCAAAACCAGCACCGCGGAAAGGAAATTGACGGTCAAAATAATGGGGTAATCCCGGGCCAGAATGGCTTCATAAGCCATCCTTCCCATCCCGGGCCAGGAGAAAATAGACTCAATAATGACAGACCCGCCGATGAGGCCCGGCAGAATCAATCCAAACATGGTGACAAAGGGCAGCAGCGCATTTCGCAGGGCATGCTTGTAGTGGACCTGGTCCGGCGGAAGCCCCTTGGCACGGGCCGTTCGAACATAGTCCTGCCCTTCCACTTCGAGCATCTGGCTTCGCACATACCGGGAGAGGACCGCGATGCCCCCCGTGGCGCCTAAAAGAGAGGGGATGAGAAGATGCCAGATTCGATCCATAAAAAGATTGGGCCAGGGCGCATCCCCCATGCCGAATGTCTCCATACCGATCACCGGTACATGAAAAACCCTCACCACCAGAATAATCAGAATATAGGCGAAAAAGAACCCGGGGATTGAGATCAGAAAATAGGAAAAAAACGTGGCACTGCGGTCATAAATGCCGCCCCTGTGAATGGCCGACCGGATGCCCACCGGAAAAGAGAGGGTCCAGGTCAGCAGCGTACCGACAATAAACAGGGGAAGGCTGTTCAGAAACCGTTCCCAGATTTTACCGAGCACCGACTGATTGTCTTTCCAGGAGACGATTTTCCCCGTAAAAAGATCCCGATAAAAATAGACATACTGCACATACAAAGGCTCATCCAGGTGAAATTCCTTCTGAAACCGTTCCACCATCTCCGGGGTAAACTTCGGGTTCATGGGATCGATCTGGCTTGGTTCCCCCGGCGCCAGATGGATAATCAGAAATGACACCACGGATACGAAGAAGAGGGTAATGGTTTTCTGAACGATGCTTCGTCCGATAAATGAAAACATAAAAAATGCCTAAAGTCGCTGTTTGTTTTCCATTCGATGTTGAATGTTCGACGTTCGATGTTCGATGTTCATCTTTACACCTACCAGCCCTCCGTGGACAACTGGGGCATATTGGGCACCTTGATCCATTTGTTGAAATGAAAAGTGTAGGAGCCCGTTTTGGTGGGCTTGATCTTCTTGTAGAGCATGACCCCGTCCTCATCAACATCTTTGATTACGACGCGTCTGTCCAGAACAGCCGTCCATTTGCCCACGTACAAAAACGTATAGGGCTGTTCCCGGGCAATGATTTTGTGAAGTTCATGGCAATAGGCCACCTGTTTTTCGTGATCATATTCTCTGCGGATTTTGATGATCAAATCATCGGCCTGTCTGTTCTTAAAGCCCACAAAGTTCAGTTGGTAGGGATGGGTCTGACTGGAATGCCAGATCTGATAAAGATCCGGATCGATGCCCATGACCCAACCGAGCACCAGGGCATCAAAATCCCTCTTGTCCACACGTTCCTGTATGAACACCGACCATTCCAGCAAGTCCGTCCGCACATCAATGCCGATCTGTTTCCATGCGTCCTGGGCAATGGCCAGTATGGCCTTTCGAATGTCATTTCCGCTGTTGCTGATCAGGGTGAATTGAAACGGTTTTCCGTCCTTTTCCAGCCAGCCGGCTGCATTTCGTTTGTAACCGACCTCCTGAAGCAGTTTCAGGGCCCCTTCCGGATCGTATGGGAGCGGCGGAATCTTGTGGTCATAGTAGTCGGTCTGCTTCACAAAAGGGCCGGTAATGTCCTCACCCTGGCCATAAAGCACATAATCGATAATCTTGGTCACATCAATGGCCATGCCCAGGGCCTTTCGCACCCTCACATCGTCAAAAGGCGGTTTGCGCATGTTGTAGCCGATATAGGAATAACCAAAGGACGTCCCTGAAAAGCTCTGAAACCGCGGGTCTTCTTTCAGGCGTTTGACCTGGTGGGGCTGCACATTATACGCATCAAGGGTTCCGGCATAGAATTCCATCTCCTGGGTCAGGAGATCGGGGATGATGCGCATCACATAACGTCTGTAGTTGGGGATGCCTTCCCAGTAACCCTCAAAAGCGTTGAGGCTGATAAACTGGTCCGACTTCCACTCTCGAAAGGTGAATGGGCCACAACCGATGGGTTGCCGGTTGAAGCGGCTTTGGCGAATGGAAAAGGTTTCAGGGTCTTTACCGAGGGCCAGGGCCTCCTTTTTGAGCGCCTCGGAATTCAGCAGGTGTTCAGGCAGAATGCTCATGCTCCAGGTGCCTATGGCGGGAGAATACAGCCTTTTATAAACAATTTTAATTTTCAAAGGGCCAAGCACTTCCACCGATTTTACGGGCTCGTAGTCGGAAACCCGTGGGGAAAGATTTTTGGGATTCATGATGGCTTCATAGGTAAATTGCACATCATTTGCGTCAAATGCGTGCCCATCATGGAATTTTACATGGGGTCGGAGGTGAAAAACCAGCACGGGGTTATGTTCCGTTGCGGGTAGAATCTCTTTTGCCCACGTTGACAGAATCTTTTCTTCCACCGGGGCTTCGGCTGTCAGATATGCCATTGGGTTGAAGGTGGAAAAATAATCACTGCCGAGGATGACGGAAAGATGTTCAAAAAGATCCTGATCCACTTCCGAAAGAACCAGTTTGATGCGGGCGGGGGCGTTAACCCGGATCTTCACGGTATCCGCTTTCTGTCCGGTTTCTGCAGTTTTCAGTGTTCTGGTGACCACCGAATCCTCGGGGGGCAGAGGGATGATGGATTCAATTCGACCCAGGGATTCCCTGACGTTCGGCGGATAAGCCCGGCTATTTTTTTTCGCAGATTCCAGGAAACGGGCCAGTGCTGAGGCGTTCGGCACTTCTTTACCCGATATTTTCGCATGTTTGTTCACCTGGAAATAGGCTTCCTCGAAAATCTCCCATGAAGTGGCCAATCGGCCCCGGAACCGGAGTTCTTCATCATAATCCAGCAATCCTTCGAACACCAGAGACTCAATCTGGCTGCTGCTGGTGTTGGCCGAAAGGATCGGGTTCAGCAGGGTTGCGTCTCCCAGGGATGCGGTTACATACTCGTGCAGGCGGTTCGGGTTTCCTTTGGTCTGCTCCTCATAGGTGGGAACCCACAGGTAAGACTGGAGCAGAAAAGCAATGATAATGGTGGGTACGAGAATCAGAAAACGTTTGGTGGTCATGGAGAATCATCAGATGGCGCGAACGGGTTAAGACATCGCTAACTTGTCGGTTTCATGTATAATTCATTACAGTAGCCCGAAGATAGAAAATTGCGTGTACTACGTCAAGAAAAAAGGATAGGATTATGCGTCTTCAAACGGAGAAAGGATAAGGGCAGTGCAAAGGATATGATCTCACAGCACCTCTCGGATGTGGTCAGAAATATGGAAGACAATGTGCCGGTTGACCTGCAGGTCGATCGCCTGTTCAAAACGGTTCAATCTTAAAACAAAGGAGGTTATGGTAAATGAAATCAACGTCGTATAATTTAATCATGTCGGCGCTTTATAAGGGGATGAAAGGGGAGAGGCCACCCGTGGGCAATCCCACTTCCATTGTCTGTCATGGTCTGATGGACCTTTGCGGCATTTCCTTTCCCGAAGCCCACCTGGATCCGCAGGCCATGGCGGAACTGGCCTTGGCAGGGCACGAAATACTCGGTTTTGATACGGTCATGCCGGAGTACAGTGTTGATCAGGAAGCGGCCGCCCTTGGCTGCAAGGTGGACTGGGGCGACAGGGACCGGATGCCCGATTCTCGGCATTTTCCCTATGAGGATTTCTCCGATGTGAAAATCCCGGAAGATTTCCTGGAAAAACCATCCATGCGCGTCGTGCTGGACGCTCTTTCCATTCTTCGTCGACATGTGGGCGGAAAGGCTGCCATCATTGGAAAAGTGATGGGACCCTGGACCCTTTCATTCCATATGGCGGACACCCAGAATTTTCTGCTCCAGATCGGCAAAGGGAAAAAAAAGGCACACCGTATGATCCGACAGCTGATGCCGGCTACCGTGGCTTCCGCCCGGGCACAGTTCCAGGCGGGGGCGGACATTGTGGTGCTGGCCGACCATGCCACCGGAAATCTGGTCAGTCCACGCCATTACGAAGAATTTCTCCTGCCCGTTCACCAGGAACTGACAAGGACCATTGAAGGCCCCCTGATCCTGCATGTGTGTGGAAATTGCACGGACCGCCTGGAAATGTTTGCGGATGCCGGGTTTGACGGATACCATTTTGAATGGCAGGTGGATGCAAAAACAGCCGTTGAAAAGATCGGTCACAGAATGTGTCTGGTGGGGAACGTCAACAATCCGGAGGTACTTTTCCAGGGAACGCCGGAGGATGTTTACAACCAGGTGCGCTATGCCATCGAAGCGGGAGTGGACATCATCGGTCCCGAGTGTGCCATCCCTTTGTCCACCCCCATTGAAAACCTGAAAGCCATTGTCTCCGCCGTCCATGAAGGGTATTGAATTTTGAGCGAATACTCTTTCATAGCGCCTGTTTATGATATCCTGCTATTCCCGTTTCTGCGGAATATACGTCGCCAGGTACTAAAAATTGTCGCTGAATTAAAACCGGAGCGAATTATCGATGTTTGCTGCGGTACGGGTAATCAACTGCGCCTGTTAAAAAAATACGGATTTCATGGCGTCGGTATCGATCTCTCGGAATCAATGTTAAAGATGGCGAAAAGGGGGGGGGAATGCGCCGGACTGCTTGTTGAGGGATGCAACGGCCACCGATTTCGAGAGCGAGACGTTTGATCTTGCCATGATCACCTTTGCCCTCCACGAAACGGGATGGAAGAATGCTCATTCCATATTGAATGAAGTTCAAAGGATATTGAAACCAGGAGGACACGTAATGATCGTGGATTATGCTTTGGGGAAAGGGGCTCCGAAGGTGGCCGACCGCGTCATCGGCTGGATTGAGTCCTTAGCCGGAAAAAGCCACCATCGAAATTTTATCCGCTACAAACAGTCCGGCGGATTGGACCTGCTTCTCGGAAACAAATCGCTCTCCCCGGTCTTTACAATCTACGAGGGTTACCGAAGCATTGTCTTAAAAGTCTTGAAAAAGGATTTCAGCTTTCATTCCGTTCCTATTGCTCAGTTTCCAGGGCCCCTGCCGAGCGAGGAAATAATTAAGCCCTTCAATTAAAATGGGAAATCAGACCAAATACCGGAAACCAGACATAGCAAGTGCAAAACCATTCTTAAAACTCAGCAATTGAATATCTGACAAAGAACCAATATATCAGCAGGTCAAAAAGACTATTATATCTTCAAGCCGGGGAAATTGCTGTCCAGGATTATTTCCGCTGCCAAACGTGCACCCACACCAGGGGGCAAGGCGCACTTCTCATACCCCTGGGCTTCTTGAAAAGCAGCGAAATTCTCCTTGCTGCCACGGGGGTCCATATACTTCCCGAAAATTACCTCTTCCTGTAGCTCCGGGCAGATGATTGTCCCCAGCTCCTGCCGAAAGCGCTCGATGAACTCCCGGGCAGCTGTCATGGTACGGCCGGTGCCTTCATAATCCTCTGGATCGTCGCTGCCAAAATAGAGTCCCAAAGCGATCAGGCTTCCGGTAACCCCTCCGCAGATCCCCCCGGTCATACCGAAACCGGGAAAAGGAGACATGGCTTGGATAATTGCCCAGTTGCCCAGACAAAATGCTTCCATCAGCGCTAAGGCGGAACCTTTGGCACAGCTGTGGGTCAGGTATTCGTATTCTTCAGCACGAAGTTGAACTCGATTAAGCACCTCATTACGATCGTTTTGTATTGCTGCCCAATTCAACTCTGTGGCACCGAAACCATTTTTACGTAAATGTTTCAGTCGCTCTCTGATATCCTCCGCTTTCCAAGAACGATCAGCCAGTTCAAGTATGCGTTTCTGCCACTTTTCTTTTTGGTTGTTCATTTATTTCCACCTCGTGGAACAAGAATAAATATAGGCTAAATATTTTCAGGACTTGACCCGATCCACCGCTACCATCGGAAGACCGTGCGCCTCATCAAGATTCAGGTGGCGGTCTGCCCGGCCCGAATTGACGGCGATTTCCAAATGGTCGGTACTGCCGAACAGTGCCAGCAACCTCCCCTTTTCCCCATCAGAGTAGGTTTCCACAACCTTTTCGATTCTTTCTTTTTCCACCCGAATAACCATTTGACGGCCCCCGAGAAAAAGGACCAGGTCTTCACGACAAATGTTGGTGATGACATTGCCGAAATGATCGATCCTCTCAGCCCGGCCGAAAAGGGTGTCTCCTTTTCGGGTTGGTGTTGTGTTGGGTATGCTCACGGGATTTTCCATACGGTCCCCCATTTTTAAAGGATCCGTGCCCAGGGAAAGGTGGCCGGCAACCGGTGCAAAAATATCGCGCCCGTGAAATGTGCGGGAGATGTGGGCCAGAAAAAATTTTTCATTTGTGAGATGAACCATAAAAACCTGTGGGTCGGCTTTGATGATGGGCCAGAAAAGGCCGTTGTCCGGACCCACAAAAAAATGATTTCGGCTTTTAATCAGGATCGGTTTTCTATTCGTTCCCACCCCGGGATCCACCACCGCCACATGAATGGTGGATGGCGGGAAAAAAGAAAAGGATTCCCCCATAACATGGGCCGCCTGGGTGATGTCCCCGGGCTCAATCTGGTGGGTCAAATCCACGATTGTAGCATTCGGGTTCAGGTCCAGTACGACCCCTTTCATGATCCCCACATAAGGATCCTTGATCCCAAAGTCTGTCAGAAGTGTTATGATTCCCATGGGTTTAAGTTCTTATCAGATATTGGCTATTTCATTTATGATACTTTCGTGATTTATGGTACGTTAAACAATGGGCTTGTTTAAGTCAACCTGCGGTGCCTTGTAAGAAAAAAAATGAAAATCAGAAAGACGTTATTTGTCCTATTGGGAATTTTCCTTTTCGCCCTGATGCTGAGCATCGGTGCGGGCCTTTACTACTACACCCATCCCCCCATGGTAAAGGCACTCATGGAAAAAGCGGCATCACGAGCAACCGGCGCCTCCGTTGCCATTCAACATCTGAGCTATTCATTGAACCCCATAAAAATCCATGCAAAAGGCATTTCTTTTCAGCCGGCGGGGGAAGAGAGTGGATTTTCCGCCCAAATTCAAGATGTTGTGGCAGATTGTGTGCTGAATGGCGCTTTCGGCCAAAAAACACTCGTTTTCAAGCGCCTGAGGGTCAGCGGTTTTGAATGCCGGGTGCATGAAGGGGCAACCGCTGTTTCAAAAGACCCCGGAAGTGAAGAAGAACCCTCTTTTTTAAATTCCATAGCCAGATCTTTCGTCTCATTCTTTCTTTTTAAGGATTTCAGGCTGGAGGCGGCTGAAATGGGAGAAGGCCATGTGATTGCCCGATGGGGCGGTGGCAGCATCGAGGTTTCAGGGCTGTCAGGACGTCTCGATGCTGATCATTTAATGGATTTTCGGGGGGGCATTGTGGTTGAGTTGCCAACCGAACATACAACGCTCTCGATTCCTGGTTTTCATATTAAGACCTCCAGCGCCATATCCCTTTCAGACCCCCGGATCGATTTCACACTGGCTTTTTCAGAGGGTCATCTGAAGAACCCCGAAGCAAAGGTTAATAAGATTCGAGCAGGTGTGTCCATGCATTATGACCACCTGAAACGAAAGATCGCCTTTGAGGATTTAGATCTCGCCTTCAAAGGGGCGCGCTTGAAAAAAATGCTGCAAACAGAGACGGCGCCCCTTCATATCACTGTGAAAACAGCGGGGGATATTGATCTGAAAAAGCACCGGGTGGACTTCAATGGCCTTTCTCTGTATATCTCAGAAATTGAGGGTTCGACAAAAAAAGGGCCATTTTCCATTGGGCACATAGGTATCGGTCCAACAAACGGGACGGTAAACCTGCTCAAGCGGTCCGTGAGTTTCCCCCACATCAGGCTTAAGTCCGCCTTTTTAAAAAACATCGTGGCGGCCTTCCAAATGGATAACGGTCGACTGACGCTCGCGGCAAAGGGAAAAGAGACGGGGTTAATCCACGCCGCCGCCCGCTTGAAATTGTTGCCGCCTGACTGGGCTTTCAAGGGGATGGATACCATTGAGGTTAAGGCGGCAGTGGGCAGAAAGGGCACCACATCTTTTTCTGCTGAACTGGCCCTTGAAAAATTTCACTTTCAAAACCCTCAAGAAACCTGCCTGGGCGAAAACATATCCCTTCGTGCCCATATTTCGGGCCGAATTACACCTGCCCCATCAACCATACGGGCAACAGCTGAGTTATCTGCTGATGGCGGGGAAGTTTTGATGGATCGGTTTTATTTTGATCTTGGGGAGAACGCCTTTTTTGCGCAATATAACGGAAGTTACCAGGGACTCAACAAACATCTAAAACTGGACCAGTTAACCCTGGGAATGAACAGGATTGCCACCGCCCATGTGACGGGAACACTGTTTCAAACAGGGGATGAATATGAGGGGGAATTGTCCCTCAGGATTCCGGACACCCCCCTGAAAGCGCCATTTCATCGGCTGATTCGGGAGCCTTTTCAGATGGAAAAACCGGCCCTTTCGACAATCAGGCTGGAGGGTATTGTCGGAGCGGAAATGACCCTGAAAGGCAAGCGGTCCCATTGGATAACCAAAGGGGTTTGCACGTGGAAAGACGGGTCGTTGATTTACGGCGATTCCGTTTACGCCCTTACCGGCATCCAATTGTCCCTTCCGATCTGGTTGACGAATGGTAAGGATGAGGGGGCAGCACAAAATCTGGAAGGTGGCTTGTCGGTTCGTTCCATGCGGCTTCCCTTCTTGCCGGAACAGGGGTTGAATGTCCCCATTCAGGTTGCATCGAATCGTTTATTCATGCCCGTTGCCACGACCCTGGCGGTTCCGGGAGGCACTGTCCGAATTGGTCCTTCCAGGGTCATCGGGCTGATGGGACCCTCACCGGCGATTCATATAGCGCTTCATTTTGAGAATCTTCAGCTGGAACCGATTCTGAAAGGTATCTGGCCTCACCCGGTAACGGGGAGTGCCGACGGCAATCTGGACCCCATCCAAATTGAGGGGGGGCAGTTGCAGGGTACGGGGGAAATAAAGGCAAACATTTTTGACGGGGCGTTAACCTTGTCCCATGTGGGTGCCAGAGGACTTTTTACCGCCCTTCCGGTGGTCCACTTGGATGCCCGTTGGCATCATTTGAACCTGGCTGAGATGACCGAAGGCACCTCTTTTGGGAAGATAGAGGGCATTTTGAATGGTTATGCAAAAAAATTGGAGGTTTCCCATGGTCAGCTTCAGCGGTTTGATCTGCTTCTGGATACCGTCAAAACCGATGACGCCCCTCAAAAAATCAGTGTAAAGGCCGTAGACAATATTGCACGCTTAGGCGGCGGACAAAGCCCCTTTGCCGGTGTGGCCGGGCTGTTCGTCTCGTTCTTTAAAGAGTTTCCCTATGAAAAAATCGGCGTTCGGGCCACGTTGGAAAATGATGTGTTCAGGATCCATGGCACCATACAAGAAGACGGAAAGGAATACCTGGTGAAAAGAGGTTTTTTTTCAGGGGTGGATGTGATAAATCAGAGCAGAGACAATCGGGTTGGATTTAAAGATATGCTCAAAAGAATTAAACGGATTTCCAGCTCTAAAGGTGGCCCAATTGTTAAATGAAAGAGACCTTCGCAAAACGCCCCCTTTTGTCCAATCTCTGTGTCAGGCTCAAATTTCAATCCTCGAAATATTCAATATATTCCTGTGGTTGAAATTTTCGCCTTCCTTGATCTTGAACAAAATTGAACATTTTGCAAAGGTCTCTTAAACGCTCCCAGGGAGGTTTCACCATGAAAATTTTTAAAAGGCCTGTGTGGATGACGCTGATGATTTTTTCGCTGATGATTTTTGCCTGTGTCACCATCAACATCTATTTCCCCGCTGA
>CAYSFQ010000021.1:19920-22864 GCA_964430575.1 uncultured Desulfobacteraceae bacterium | reverse complement strand
TTTACGTCAAACTCCGGAAGGCTTTCCACCTGGTCCTTGTCGATTTTAAGGTATACATCGCCGTCTTCATAACGGTCAATCTGATTGACAGGTACCGCAATATCCTTTTTGCCCCACAGGTGGCCTTCTACCAGAACAAGGTGTGTGATGCGACCGCTTTTTCCTTCCACCAGGAACTCGTCAACCTTTCCCACGCGTTCGTCCCTGGCAAAGACCTTTGCGCCCTTGTGTACCGCAAACCCGCCGGCAGGAATGGCCTCACGCTCCACAAACATGGCCGCGGGTATCCCCGCATACCAACCCTCCTGCTCGGCCATGTAAAGCATTATATTGGATGGGATATAGCTTTCCTGGATGAAATGCTTCATTTTCTGAAACTTTTTCTTGTCGATTCTGAGCTCTACCGTATCACGATCAGCGGTTTTCACAAATTTTTCCGGAACCAGGCGAAGGGTGTTTGCAATGTCGTGTTCTTTGACCACCAGGTATGTAACCCTTTCCGCCTGGGGATTGACGATAATATTTTCCAGGCGGCCGATGCGGCCATCGGTACAGTCAACATGTGCTTTTAAATGAAGATCCATATGGTTTCCTCCATCAGGGGGTTTCAGAATTCCAAGTGGGTGAAAGCAGTTACTTACTGAACGGGTGCATGATGCTCTATGTACGAGATGATGTCCGTCGTCGTGGTACCCGGTCCGAACACCTCGGTGATGCCGGCTTCCTTGAGTGCAGGGATGTCCTCGTCGGGAATGATGCCCCCGCCCAGGACCAGCATGTCGTTTACGCCTTTTTCTTTCAACAGTTCCATCACCTTGGGGAAAAGGTAATCATGGGCGCCGCTCAAGATGCTCATGGCAATAACATCCACATCTTCCTGTACGGCAGCTTCCACGATCTGTGTGGGTGTTTGCCGCAAACCCGTGTAGACCACCTCCATACCCGCATTCATGAGGGCTAATGCCACCACCTTGATTCCCCTGTCATGACCATCGAGCCCGGGCTTTGCCGCCAGGATCCTGATTTTTTTTGCTTTATCCATTATTTTGTCTCCTGTCTGATTACCCCAGCGTGTTAATGGCCTGGTATTCGCCGAATACGCCGCGCAGCACATCACAGATTTCACCCAGTGTGGCATAGCCTCTCACGGCTTC
Organism: uncultured Desulfobacteraceae bacterium; assembly: GCA_964430575.1. Classification (GTDB taxonomy): domain Bacteria; phylum Desulfobacterota; class DSM-4660; order Desulfatiglandales; family Desulfatiglandaceae; genus NaphS2. Next base: position 21,710 of record CAYSFQ010000021.1, on the reverse strand, counting down.
CATAATCAGGGGCATGAGGTTGTCGTTTCCCCGGGCGCCCCGATCCAGTGCCGCCAATGCATTCTTAACGTTCTCACCGTTTCTCTCCGCTCTCAGTTTCCTGAGACGTTCCACCTGCTCGGTTCGAACCGCCGGGTCCACCCGCAACAGATTTTTGGGTTTCTCCTCCTCCATTTGAAAGCGGTTGAGCCCCACAACGATGCGTTCGTCCTTTTCAATTTCCCGCTGGTAGGCATACGCACTGTCCTGGATCTCCCGTTGAACGTATCCCTGTTCAATGGCGGCGGGCGCTCCGCCCATTTCATCTATTTTCCGAATATAGTCGTAGGCCCGTTCATAGATTTCACGGGTCAGGCTTTCAACGTAATAGGCGCCGGCCAGCGGATCCACCGTGTCGGTCACACCGGTTTCATAGGCGATCATCTGCTGGGTTTTCAGCGCAATCTGTACCGATTCTTCCGAAGGAAGGCTCAATGCCTCGTCCATGGAGTTGGTGTGCAGACTCTGGGTGCCCCCCAGGACGGCGGAAAGGGCCTGATACGCCACCCGTACAATATTATTCTTGGGCTGCTGGGCAGTCAGGGTGCATCCCGCGGTCTGGGTGTGAAAACGGATCATCATGGATTTGGGGTTCTTGGCGTGAAACCGCTCTTTCATGATGTGGGCCCATAACTTCCGGGCGGCCCGGTACTTGGCCACTTCTTCGAGGAAGTCCAGGTGGGCGTTGAAAAAAAACGATAGCCTGGGGCCGAATTTGTCCACATCCAGGCCGGCTTTCAGGGCCGCGTCCACATAGGCGATGCCGTTGGCCAGGGTAAAAGCGATTTCCTGCACCGCCGTTGAACCGGCTTCCCGAATGTGATAGCCGCTGATGCTGATGGTGTTCCAGAGGGGCACCTCTTCGGCGCAATAGGAGAAGATATCCGTGATAATGCGCATGGAGGGTTTCGGGGGATAAATATAGGTGCCGCGAGATGAATACTCCTTTAAGATATCGTTCTGGATGGTGCCTTTCAGCTGTTTGGGATCGGCCCCCTGTTTTTCCGCCACCACGATGTACATGGCCAGCAGCACGGCAGCCGGCGCATTGATGGTCATGGAGGTGCTGACCTTTTCAAGGGGGATCTCCTGAAACAGGGTTTCCACGTCCGCCAGGGAGTCGATGGCCACGCCCACCTTTCCCACTTCTCCGATGGATATTTCATTGTCCGAATCGTATCCGATCTGGGTGGGAAGATCAAAGGCCACCGATAGTCCGGTCTGGCCCTGGTCCAGGAGAAAGCGGTAGCGTTTGTTGGACTCCGCGGCTGAGGCGAACCCCGCATACTGCCGCATGGTCCAGAACCGCCCCCGGTACATGGTCGGTTGTACCCCCCGGGTAAAGGGGTATTCACCGGGGAATCCAAGGTCATCAGCATAATTTCCCGCCGGATCATCCAGTGGGGTATAGAGTCTCTTGATGGGAATCCCGGAGGTATTCACAAACCCGGGTTTTCGTTCCGGCCGTTTTTCCACCTTCTGGTCCACTGCTTCGGACCATTTTTTTAAAGCACCGGCCAGTGATGCCTGGTTTTTTTCATCAAACATAGGCGAACCTCCATTCTTGCTGTCCCGTTTAACCGGGATCATTTTTCAAGGTTTTTCATAACTTCCAGGGCGGTCTGCCCCAGATGGGAAAGGCTGGGGGCCACGGTAATGCCCGCCTGTTCCAGGGCCTTGATCTTGTCTTCAGCTTTCCCCTGTCCACCGGAAATAATGGCGCCCGCATGGCCCATCCGTTTTCCGGGGGG
>CAYSFQ010000021.1:12745-19820 GCA_964430575.1 uncultured Desulfobacteraceae bacterium | reverse complement strand
TCCCCTGTCCACCGGAAATAATGGCGCCCGCATGGCCCATCCGTTTTCCGGGGGGTGCGGTCTGTCCGGCGATAAAAGCCACCACCGGTTTGTTAATGGATGCCTTGATAAATTCGGCGGCTTCTTCTTCAGCAGTTCCCCCGATCTCCCCGATCAAAACCACCCCTTCCGTGTCCGGGTCTTCCTGAAAACGTTTGAGATGGTCAATAAAGGTGCTGCCGATAATCGGGTCTCCACCGATGCCGATGCAGGTGGACTGACCCATGCCGACCTGGGTAAGCTGGTATACCACTTCATAGGTGAGGGTCCCGCTTCGGGATATGACAGCCATGTTTCCGGGCATGTGAATGTTGCCCGGCATGATGCCCACCTTGGTTTTGCCGGGGGAAATGATACCGGGGCAGTTGGGGCCGATGAGAACCGTGTCACTGCCTTTCAGACAACGGCTCACTTTTACCATGTCCAGGGTGGGAATCCCTTCTGTGATACACACAATCACCTTGATGCCGCTATGGATGGACTCCAAAACCGCATCCGCTGCAAAGGGCGGCGGAACAAAGACGATGGCCACATCGGCCCCTTCCTTCTCCACAACCTCACCCACCGTATTAAACACGGGTACCCCTTCAACGGCCTGCCCCCCTTTTCCCGGTGAGACGCCCCCCACCACATTCGTGCCGTAGGCCAGCATCTGTTTGGTGTGAAAGGTACCTTCACGGCCGGTTATGCCTTGGACTACAATTTTGCTGTTTTCATCGACGAGTATGCTCATAATCAGTCTTTCCCCTTAACTTGTCCGGCCACATGGTCCGCCGCTTCAGCCAGATCTTTTGCCAACAGGAATGATAAATCGGAATCTTCCAGTATTTTCCGGCCTTCTTCCACATTGGTGCCTTCGAGTCTTACGATCAGCGGTACCGCTATTTGATTTTTTTGGGCGGCGGCCACCACGCCCCTGGCCAGGATGTCACACCGGAGAATGCCGCCGAAAATGTTGACCAGAATCGCTTTGACCCGTGGATCTTTCAATATGATTTCAAACCCTTTGGCAATCATCTCCTCATTGGCACCGCCCCCCGCATCCAGAAAATTGGCCGGTTCCGCACCGGCTGCTTTGATCAAATCGAGGGTGGCCATGGCAAGACCTGCGCCGTTGACCATGGCCCCGATGTTACCGTCTAAACGGATATAGTTGAGGTTGTACTGCTTTGCCATCAAATCCAGGGGATCCTCTTCGCTGGGGTCATCCAGGGCCAGCAGTTCTTTCTGCCGGAAGAGGGCGTTGTCGTCCAGATTCATCTTGGCATCAACGGCGAAAACCTGATCCTCCGCTGTAATGACCAGTGGGTTGATTTCAACCAGGGAACAGTCCAGGGTGACGAATACATTGTAGATTTTAGCCATTACCGACATGAGCTGTTTGACAACTGCGGGGGTGGGTATGGGATCCAGCCGGTAGATCAGGTTTCGTGACTGGTAAGGGAGCCAGCCTGTGGCCGGGTCCACATATTCCTTCCAAATCAATTCCGGCGTTTCTTTGGCCACCTCCTCGATTTCCATGCCGCCGGCCTGGCTGAAAATCATGGTCGGCAACCCCATTTTGCGATCAATGACCATGCCCAGGTAAAGCTCCCTTTCGATGTTTACCCCCTGTTCCACGAGGACTTTGTGGACCTTAACACCACCCGGTCCCGTCTGCGGGGTCACCAGTGAGGTTTTGAGCAGTGATTCCGTTGTGGCAACCACCTCACGGGGGTCATGAACCACTTTGACGCCGCCCCCTTTACCACGTCCCCCGGCATGCACCTGGGCTTTGACGACCCATGGCTGCCCGGCGATAATCCGGCTTGCCTGGGTGGCTTCGTCAGGAGAGGTTACCACCTGACCATCCGGCACCGGAACGCCAGCCTGCCTGAGAATCTCTTTTGCCTGATATTCATGAATTTTCATTTTAAAACCTATCTGTAATTTGGGTTTACAATGGACAATTCCCGTGCCGCCTTGTGGGGATGGTTTCCCGTTTGTTTTTAAGCATCATAAGCGCTTTGATCAATCGGGGCCGGGTGTTTTCCGGAAATATGATTTGATCGATGTAACCCAGTTCTGCGGCCTTGAAAGGGCTGGCGAAGTTGCTCCGATAATCATCAACCAACTCCTTTCTTCTGGCTTCCGGATCTTCGGCTTCGGCAAGCTCCTTTCTGAAGACGATATTGACGGCGCCTTCAGGCCCCATGACGGCTATTTCAGCGGTGGGATAGGCGTAGTTGATGTCGCCCCCATGATGCTTGCTGCTCATGACGTCATAGGCGCCACCGTAGGCCTTCCGGGTTACCACCGTGATTTTCGGCACGGTGGCTTCACAGTAGGCATAAATGATTTTGGCCCCGTGCTTGATGATCCCACCGTGTTCCTGGCCGACGCCCGGCAGAAACCCCGGCACGTCCACGAAGGTGATCAGCGGAATGTTGAAAGCATCACAGGTTCGCACAAACCGTGCACATTTCATGGACGCGTCGATGTTCAGGCATCCTGCCATATACTTTGGCTGGTTCGCCACAATTCCCACGGACATGCCGTTTAAACGGCCAAACCCGATGACCATGTTCTGCGCATAATGGCGCTGGATTTCCATAAACTGGTTATGGTCCAGAACAGATGTGATAATATCTCTGATATCGTAGGGTAATCTGGGGTTGGTGGGGACCACATTGTTTAACCCCGGATCAGTGCGCATGGGGTCATCAGTACAAGGGATTGCGGGGGGCATCTCACGATAACTTTGCGGCATAAAGGCCAGGATTTCTTTCACCCGGTCCAGGGCTGCCTGATCGGAATCTTCGGCGAAATGGGCCACGCCGCTTTTGGTGTTGTGGGCCATGGCGCCCCCCAGGGCTTCGGCGGTCACTTCCTCGCTGGTGACGGTCTTGATGACCTGAGGGCCGGTGACAAACATGTTGCTGGTTTTCTTGACCATCACCGTAAAATCCGTGATGGCCGGTGAATAGACGGCCCCGCCGGCACAGGGTCCCATAATCACCGATATCTGGGGGACGACACCCGAGGACCACACATTCCGTTTGAAGATTTCACCGTAGCTGCCTAAGGATACGACCCCTTCCTGAATCCTGGCGCCCCCCGAATCGTTCAATCCGATCACCGGCGCGCCGTTTTTGAGCGCCAGGTCCATGATTTTGCAGACCTTCTCGCCGAACGGGCCGCTCAAGGATCCGCCAAAGACCGTGAAATCCTGAGAAAAGATGAAGACTGACCGGCCGTTGATGGTGCCATATCCCGTGACCACGCCATCACCGGGAATTTTTGTTTTTTCCATGCCGAAATCCTGGCAGCGATGAACCACGAATTTGTCGATTTCCTCAAAGCTGCCCTCGTCAAGGAGGTATTCGATTCGTTCCCTGGCGGTCAGTTTTCCTTTGGCGTGTTGTGAATCGATCCTCTTTTGGCCCCCGCCCAGGGCCGCTTCTTCGTTTCTCCTCTTAAGTTCATTGATTTTCGCTTCTATATCCATTTTGGTCTCCTTGGGGGTTACGGTAACAGAAGGGCCTTGCCAGATCCCCGAGCCTGTGTGCGCGGAGCGCAGAGATCAGGTTCTCAGGAACGGTTGTTTTTCCAGTCATGGTATTTTTTGAGGTCTTTTTCCAGAAGATAGATGCAGAACAGCAGAATAACTGCATCATCGATTTGCCCCAGCAACGGGATGAAATCGGAAAGGATGTCAATGGGGCTGAGGACATAGACGATGGCCAGAACAAAGACAGCAATGGATCCGAGAGAAACATCGCGATATTCCCCTTTCCAGTAGTCCTTTATCAACGCGCCCAGAAGCCTGAAATCCTCAAGCAGCCGGCGCCACAAACCGAATTTGACCAGATTGTTCCGTAGCATCATAAACCACCTTGCCGAATAGCAGCCCCATCATGTCAGGATTGTATGATAATTTCAATAAATTTCATCAAGGTGACCGGGTTAGGGTCAAAAATGGTGTACAACGCGATGGTTTTGAACACCAAAAAGATATTTTTGGACTTGCAATAAATTGTGTGCATAGTTACAATGTAGCTACTTCTTAAGAAAGGCCCTTAAGCCAGCCGCAATGAAATCGGGTCTTATTTGTGAGGCCCTTACCGAATATAAGGAAGGAGATCATCAATGACTGAAAAAGTAAAGGGTTCCGTGCTGGTTGTGGGCGGTGGCATTTCCGGGATGCAATCGGCCCTGGATCTCGCCAACTCCGGCTACTACGTATACCTTTTGGAGAAGAGCCCATCCATCGGGGGCGCCATGGCCCAGCTGGACAAGACCTTTCCCACCAACGACTGCGCCATGTGAATCATCTCTCCCAAACTGGTCGAGGTCGGCCGGCACTTGAACATTGAACTTATTACCTATGCGGATCTGGAATCGGTGGAAGGGTCAGCGGGGAATTTTAGAGTAAAAATCAAGAAGCGCGCGCGAAGCATTGACATGAACCGCTGCACCGGGTGCGGCAGTTGCGTAGAGGCCTGTCCGGTCACCCATCAGGCGGTCCAACCCGGGCAGGCATAGCAAATCATTTTTCAAGAAACTTGAAACTTAAAACTGCGGTTTGCCGCTTTATGGAGTCTTTCCTAAAATGAATGAGACCAACCCCATGGCGAATGATGCTGCCCCCGCCATCGATTATCTGGCGCTGGACCGGCTCGTGGAAGAGACGTTTAATAACGATAAGGAAAACCTGATCATGATCCTTCAGGCCATTCAGGCGGAATATAACTATCTTCCCCGACCTGCCCTGGCCTATCTTTCCGAAAAAATTGAAATTCCCCTGAGCCATATTTACGGGGTGGCCACCTTTTACAGCACTTTCAGCCTGGAACCCCGGGGGAAAAACATCATCAGCATCTGTCTGGGCACTGCCTGCCATGTACGGGGGGCCGGAAAAGTGCTGGAACGGATTGAAGACACCTTACACGTGGAAAACGGAAAAACCACTGAGGACGGCCAGTTCACCCTGGAATCGGTGCGGTGCATCGGCTGTTGCAGTCTGGGACCGGTAGTGAAAATCAATGAAGACGTTCACGGCCGAATCGCCTCAGAGGACCTGACGCAAATTCTGGATCATTACGGGGAATCCCAATAGTGCCCATCCACCGTGGACGGACACTAAATAGAGCAGGACGGTTAATATGAAGATTCAGCAAATATCGGATATCGATGAAATAGGCCGGAAACAAAGGGATACCCTTTATTTTCCCGAAGGGGTCACCGTTAACACGGGGATGGCGTCTTGCGGCATTGCGGCTGGCGCCGACAAAACCTTTGAGCGGGCCGTGGCCGAATTCGGTGAAAACAAGACGTTTCAAATTCGAAGAACCGGATGCCTGGGGTTTTGTGAGATGGAGCCCCTGGTGGAAATCTACCAAAAAAATGGCCCCCGGATCGTCTATCAGAATGCCACCGAAGACAAAATCACGGATATCATCCATGGGTATACGGCGGGCCGATTTGATAAAAAATGGGTCCTGGGGCAGATGCGCGACCCCCGGTCCCTGCTGGAAGAAGACTTCCTCAATCCCTTTGAGGGATTTGAACCCGTTCCGGATATCCCCATTCTGGAGGATATCCCTTTTTATGGTCAGCAGATCAAGATTGCTCTGCGCAACTGCGGCTATATGGATCCTGAAAAAATTGAAGAATACATGGCCAGGGGCGGTTACAAGGCGTTTCTTTTGGCCCTTGAAGCCGGTCAACCGGATGGCATCATCGCCGCCATCAAGGATTCGGGATTGCGGGGCCGCGGGGGCGGCGGGTTTCCAACGGGTGTCAAATGGGAGAGTTGCGCGGCTCACGAGGGAGAACGCTATATCATCTGCAACGCCGATGAGGGTGATCCGGGGGCCTATATGGACCGCAGTATTCTGGAAGGGGACCCCCACGCCATTATCGAGGGAATGCTCATTGCGGGGTTGGCCATCGGCTCAAATAAAGGGTTCATCTATGTGCGCAACGAATATCCCCTGGCCGTGAAACGCCTGGTTACGGCTATCCGGCAGGCCACTGATTACGGCCTTTTAGGAGAACAGATAGCGGGTTCTGATTTTTCCTTTGAAATGAAGCTCTCAACCGGCGCCGGCGCCTTTGTCTGCGGGGAATCAACGGCGCTGATGGCCTCCCTTGAAGGGGAGGTGGGACGTCCCAGGGCCAAATACATCCACACGGTGGAAAAAGGGTTCCGTCAAAGCCCTTCCAACCTGAACAATGTGGAGACCTATGCCAATGTGCCGGCTATTTTGCTGAAAGGGTCCCAATGGTTTTCCCAACTGGGAACGGACCACAGCAAGGGAACCAAGGTGTTCAGCCTGGTGGGCAAAATCGAAAATACGGGTCTGGTGGAAGTGCCCATGGGCACCAGCCTAAAAAGCATCATCTATGACATGGGCGGCGGGATTCCCAAAAAGAAAGCTTTTAAAGCCGTTCAGACCGGTGGTCCTTCGGGGGGGTGCATACCGGAGGCGTTTCTGGACCTGGGGGTTGATTTCAGTGAACTGGCCAAGGTGGGTTCCATCATGGGTTCCGGCGGCATGATCGTTATGGACCAGGATAACTGCATGGTGGATGTGGCAAGATATTTCCTGGATTTTCTGAAGGAGGAATCCTGCGGTCAGTGTAATCCCTGCCGGGAAGGGATTAAACGGATGCTGGAGGTTTTGAACCGCATCTGTGAAGGGGACGGCAGGGAAGGGGACATTGAACTGCTTCAAGAACTTGGTGGCATGGTCCGGAACTTTTCACTGTGCGGGCTGGGCACATCAGCCCCTAACCCTGTGCTCACCACAATCCGATATTTTAAAGATGAGTATGAGGCCCACATTCGGGACAAAAAATGCTCGGCAGGCGTCTGCAAGCCCCTGTTTCATTACGAAATCGACGGGGATGCCTGCACCGGCTGCACCCTCTGCGCCCGCAAATGCCCAGAGGAGGCCATCACCGGGGAAAAGAAAAAGCCCCATGAACTGGACCCGGAAAAATGCATCAAGTGCGGCATCTGTTACGACGTCTGTAAATTCAACGCCATCGT
>CAYSFQ010000021.1:0-12645 GCA_964430575.1 uncultured Desulfobacteraceae bacterium | reverse complement strand
AAAAATGCATCAAGTGCGGCATCTGTTACGACGTCTGTAAATTCAACGCCATCGTAATTGTCTAACAGCCATGAGCCATGAGCCATGAGCCATGAGCTACGAGCTATGAGCTAAAATAAGGATCACCCATGATAACATTTAAAATCAATGACAGGGAAGTGCACGGTGAAGAAGGGGAGTATATCCTTGACGTGGCCAGATCGGCCGGCATGGAAATTCCCACCCTCTGCCATCATGAGGCCCTGGAGCCCGCGGGCATGTGCCGGCTCTGTACCGTTGAACTGTTTGACGGGCGAAAAACCAGATTTGTGACCGCCTGCAACTACCCCATCTGGGAAGGGATGGAAGTGTTTACGGATTCCGAATCGGTGATCCAGGGGCGCAAACTCATCGTGGAGTTACTGCTGGCCCGCTGTCCCGATGTACCGTTGCTCAAAGATCTGGCCCGGCAATACGGCATCACAGAACCCCGCTTTGCGGCGGAGGGGGATGACTGCATCCTCTGCGGCCTTTGCGTTCGCATCTGCGAAAAGATGGGCAATAACGCCATCAGCTTCACGGGGCGCGGTGTTGAGATGAAGGTGGATACGCCCTTTAATGTGCAGACCGAATTCTGTATGGGGTGTGGATCGTGTGCCTCGGTTTGTCCCACGGGTCATATCAAACTGGAAGACATCGCCGTCCATCAGGTGAAACCCATCCCGTCAGAATATGATATGGGGCTTACGGGCCGAAAACCCATTTATGTCCCCTATGCCCAGGCCATTCCCAACATCCCGGCCATTGATCGGGACATGTGCATGCATTTCAAAACCGGCGGGTGCCAGGTATGCACGGAATTCTGCGGCGTGGACGCCATTGATCATCTTCAGCAGGACGAGACCATGGAACTGGAAGTGGGGTCCATCATCCTGGCGCCGGGATTTCAGCCTTTCGACCCCTCCGAATTGACCCACTATGGATACGGCCGGCATCCCAATGTGATGACGGCCATGGAGTTTGAGCGCATTTTGTCGGCTTCGGGACCCACCATGGGGCACCTTACGAGACCGTCCGACGGAGAGACGCCCAAAAAGATTGCCTGGATCCAATGCGTGGGATCCAGGGAGGAAAACCGCTGTGATCATGCCTATTGTTCTTCCGTCTGCTGCATGTACGCCATCAAGGAGGCGGTCATCGCCAAGGAACACGCGGGGGCTGATCTCGATTGTACCATCTTTTTCATGGATATGCGGACCCACGGCAAGGATTTCGAGCGCTATTATGACGATGCCCGAAATAAGCATGGGGTTCGTTTTATCCGGTCCCGTGTCCCTGCCGTTGAGACCGTCAAAGGGCGGGATGAACTGACCATTACCTATGTAAACGAACAGATGACGCCAACGACGGAATCTTTTGACCTGGTGGTCCTGTCCGTGGGAATGGAAACCCCCCAAGCGCTGATGGAACTGGCAGATCGACTGGGGGTTGATTTGACCCCGGGCCATTTCTGCGACAGTCCTTCATTTCATCCCGTGGCCACATCCCGGGAAGGGGTTTTTGTGTGCGGCGCCTTCGCAGGGCCGAAAGATATCCCCCAGTCTGTTGTGGAAGCCAGTTCGGCCGCAGCTGAAGCCGGGGCGCTTCTGAAGGCGGCTCGAAACACCCTGACCCAGCAGGAAACCTTTCCGGAGGAACGGGTTATTGCCGGTGAGCGGCCCAGGATCGGCATTTTTGTGTGCCAGTGCGGCATCAACATCAGCGGTGTGGTGGATGTCCCTGCCGTGCGGGATTATGCCGCGTCACTTCCGTACGTGGAATATGTGACCGACAACCTGTATACCTGCTCCCAGGACACCCAGGAGGCCATGGGCAAGGTCATCAGCGAAAACAGACTCAACCGCATTGTGGTGGCTGCCTGTACGCCCAAGACCCATGAGCCATTGTTCCAGGAAACCCTGGTGGCTGCCGGTCTCAACAAGTACCTTTTTGAGATGACCAACATTCGCAACCAGGATTCCTGGGTGCATAAGAATGATCCTCAAATGGCCACACAAAAGGCCAGGGACCTGGTGCGCATGGCGGTGGCCAAGGTAGCGCTCATGGAACCCCTGGTGGAAACAGAGCTTGAGATCAACCAGAGGGCACTGGTGGTGGGGGCCGGCATCTCCGGTATGGCAGCCGCCATGAGCCTTTCGGATCAGGGTTATGAGGTTTGCCTGGTGGAGCGGGAACCGTTTCTGGGCGGGCAGGGGAGTCTCCTGTTTCGAACCTGGAAGGGCGAAGACGTACAAATGATCCTCTCCCAAATGGTTGATAAAATTCAGTCTGACCCGAATATTGACCTGCGCCTGAATACGGAATTGGCAGGTGTGGAAGGATTTGTGGGGAATTTCAAAACGACCCTTCTGAGCGACGGCCATGAAGAATCGGTGGAACACGGCGTGGCGGTGATTGCCACGGGGGCCTTCGAAGGAAAACCGGGAGAATACCGGTACGGCGAAGATGACCGCGTGCTCACCCACCTGGAACTGGATCAGCGGTTCATCAGAAACGACCCGGCCTTGAAAGAGATGAAGTCCGCTGTGTTTATTCAATGCGTGGGGTCTCGTGAGCCCGAACGTCCCTATTGTTCACGGGTCTGTTGTACCCATGCCATGGAAAGCGCCCTGCACCTGAAAAAATTGCAACCCCAAATGCGCGTGGTGGTCCTTTACCGGGATATTCGCACCTATGGGGAACGGGAATACCTTTACCGGGATGCCCGGATGGCAGGCGTTTTGTTCATCCCCTATACCGTGGACCGGAAACCGCGGGTTTTCACAGATCAGGGCCAACTCAAAATTCAGGTCATGGATCCTTTGCTGGGGGAAGAAGTGTCGCTGACAGCCGACCTGCTCTGCCTGGCTTCCGCCATTGTCCCTTACCGGGATGAAGCATTGGCCCAGATGTTCAAGGTCCCCATGAACGAGGACGGTTTTTTCGTGGAAGCCCATGCCAAGCTGGGACCGTCGGAGTTCGCCACGGATGGCGTCTTTTTATGCGGCATGGACCACTATCCAAAGCCCATTGATGAATCCATTGCACAGGCGCTGGCCGCTGCGTCCCGAGCCGTGACCCTGCTGGCCAGCAGGACCGTTCGCATGAGCGGTACGGTGGCCCAGACCGATCCGAGCCAGTGCAGCGGTTGCGGGGTGTGTCTGGCCATCTGTCCCTATTCCGCGCCGGCTGCCAGGGAAAAAGACCCATTTGCCGGCAAGATCGAGATTAACCCGGCATTGTGCAAGGGATGCGGGTTGTGCGTGGCCTCCTGTAGGTCGGGCGCCCTCAACCTGAAGGGGTTTGGGGAGAATCAAATTATGGCCATGATCAATGAAATATAGTTTGCGGACTAGCTTACAGACCTTTGGAGGAAACATTTATGGCAGCCGTTGACCTGGACCAATGCGATGCTGATTTTGTAAAAGAATTGGCCCAACAGCCCGAAGCCGAGAAAATTTCCGCCTGTTTCGTATGCCGCACCTGCGTTGCCGGATGTCCCATGTCGGCCGTAAACGATACCTTTAACCCGGCGCGGATTATTCGCATGGCCCTTTACGGTATGAAGGAAGAGATCCTTAAAAGTTCCTTCATCTGGCTCTGTTCCAGCTGTTATACCTGCCAGGAGCGCTGTCCGCAGGGGGTCCGGATTACGGATTTCATGACCCTTTTGAAAAACATGGCCGTCAAGGAAGGCCATGAACCGTCCGGTGTAAAAGCACAGATGGGTTTGACAAAAGGGCAGGGAAGAATCTATCCACTGGACGATTTTGATAATAAGAAACGGAAAAAGGCGGGGTTGCCCCCACTGCCCACAACGTGTGATGTGATCGGGGAACTGTTTCCGGATCAGGGGTGATTTAGTTAAGCTGTTAGCCGTTAGCGGTTAGCTGTTAGCTTTTCCTGGTTCCCACGCAGGAGCATGGGAACGAGAAAAAACCTTTGCGCCTTTGCGTCTTTGCGTGAGGCCATTTTGATTGCGGCGATGCCGCCTTAGGAACAACTCCATGAAATATGCACTCTTTTTAGGTTGTACCATCCCCGCAAGGGCACGGAACTATGAGCTTTCCGCAAGACGGGTGGCGGAAAAAACGGGGGTCGAGCTGGTGGATCTGGAAGATTTCATCTGTTGCGGTTTTCCCACCAAGGCCGGGGATATGGATGCATCCCTGTTGATGGCCGCCTACAATCTGGCCCTGGCCCGGAAGCAGAATCTGGATGTATGCGCCCTGTGCAGTTCTTGTACGTCGGCTTTGTCTGAAGCCGCCCATCACTTATCAGAAAATAAAGAAGCTCTTGCGAAGGTGAATGAACGATTGTCCGCCGTGGGATTGCAGTATGAGGGCTCACCAAAAATCCGACATTTTGCGCGGGTACTCTTTGAAGAAGTGGGGGCTGAAGAAATTCAAAAGCATTTTGAAAAAGACTTGAGTGGACTGAACATTGCGACGCACTACGGCTGCCACTATTTGAAACCTTCGGAAATCCACGACGGCTTTGATGATCCGGAAAACCCCAACTCCCTGGAAACCCTAGTGGCATTGACCGGCGCAACCATTATCGATTACCCGGGTAAAAAGACCTGCTGTGGCGGGCCGGTACTTCCGGTGGATGAAAAAACAGCCATGAGTGTCACCAAGGGAAAGCTGGATAATTTGAAAGCGGCCGGCGCGAACGCGCTGTGCCTGGTATGCCCGTTTTGCTCCGTCATGTATGACGGGAATCAGAAAAGTATCGAGAGCGAGTATGAAACCGAATACAAAATTCCCGTTTTGTATCTAACCCAGATTTTGGGCATGGCCATGGGCTTTGATCGAAAAGCACTCGGGCTCAATATGAACGTGGTGAAAACCAAGGATCTGCTTAAGCCATATTTCTAACCGTTCAAACAGGAGTCTTACCATGGCTGTTTACCTGGTGCAGCACGGTCTGAGTCTGCCGAAGGATGAGGACCCTGAGCGCGGTCTATCGACAGCGGGAATTGCAGATGTCAAGCGCATTGCGGCGGTGGCAAAGGGCTACCAAGTGCCGGTGGCAACCATTTTCCACAGCGGAAAAAAGCGGGCCCGCCAGACCGCTGAAATTTTTGCTTCCGCCCTGAACCCAGGAAGCGGTGTTTCGGAAACGACCGGTCTCAGCCCCATGGACGATGTGCAGATCTTTTCAAAAAACCTGTCCCCTAAAGACAACTGCATGTTCGTGGGCCATTTGCCTTTTATGGAAAAACTGACGGCCTTTCTGATCACTCAGGACGAAAAACGGCCCGTTTTCCAATTTCAGAACGGGGGAATTGTCTGTTTGGATCAGTATGGGGATCAAGGTGGCTGGGTGATCAAATGGACGCTGATGCCGCATATCCACTGAAGGTGGAAGTGGACCCCTTTCTGCCTCGTGACCTCCCTCCATTCCGATTCAAGGCTTACTCGGTTTCCTCGATTGGAGTATATCACAGGTTTTTTGACCTGCTGATATGTTGGGATATCTTTTTGCGCTCACCATTTTCTGAGTGAGTCGAAAACTGACAATACAAGGCTATGAGGCATGCTGAATCCCTAAAACCAGGGAAAAGATCTTCGAACACTCCGCCAGAATAATCGGAATCGGTCATGGTATAAATGAAAAAAGCCCCCGAACAGCGCGGCATGCTGGGTGTTCGAGGGCTTTGGTAGGAGCCGAAAACAGTTTTACGGGTTACGCTGGATTGGCCGCCTCCATTGCCTTATCGTGATAAACAATCTTTGCTTTGCTTTTCAGGGAATCGAGGTAAACCTTCAACATTTCTTCCTTCTGCTTTGAAACAAGATACTCCGAAATGGATGGCTTGGCCTCAGCCAAAGAGACCATGCCTGCCTTCTGATGGCTCATGACCTGGACAATGTGATATCCGAATTGCGTTTTCACAACGGGGCCGATCTCACCCACTTTTTGGGTGAAAACCGCATTCTCAAAGGGTTTTACGGTGCTACCCCTTGTCACCACCCCGATATTGCCCCCCTTTGCCTTGCTCGGACAATCCGACTCCGCTCTCGCGATGATTGCGAAATCTTCGTTTTTCTCGATCAATCGTTGGCGAATACTCTCAGCTTCGGCCAGTTTCTCCTTCCCTTTCGCCTCGTCATCTCCCGGTGCCGTCGAAATCAGGATATGCCGGACCTCCATCCCTTCAGGTGTTTTGAACTGCTCCGAATTCTCTTCATAGAACCGCTGGGTTTCCTCATCTGTCGGGCTAGGCACACCAGCCACCTGAGCCACCAGAAGCTTCTTGACTCTAAGATCTTTTGAAATGGCCTGGCGGAACTCATTTTCTGAAAAACCGATGCTCTTGAGATAGATTTCGAAGTCTGTGTCCGGGGGAAGAGACGTCTTTAACTGCGCTACCGCCTGGTTGACTTCATCCTTTGTTATGGCAATCTGCTGTTCATGAACCGCTTTCGTGAGCAGAGTCTCAATGATCATGTTTTCAAGGACTCTCTGATCCAGATTTCTCCTGATTTTTGCCACTTGCTCCGCTGGGAGGGTTTCCGCCTGAGCACCCAGGAGGGTGTCGATTTTATGGTCTACATCGCCACGGGTAATCTTGACATCTTCAACCGTGACCAGCAGCCTGTTTTTATCGCCCTGTGAGTTAAGCGCCCAGCCGTTCAGCGCCAGTGCGCCCATTAACACTAGAACACCCGAGATGAGAATCCCTTTTTTCCAAGCCCTTTTCCCTGTTTCCATGATGCCATCCTTTCATGTTTTGAGATTTATTAATTCCGTCTGTCGTCCCCGCTTGCAGGCAGAATCTAGGGCATGGATCTTTCAGGAACCTTTCGGGACCATTACATTGGTGTAATGGTGTAAATTTCTACAACCCGAGGTTTTCAATCATATCCAGGTTCACCAATTCTCGGGAACGGATCACTTTTTCCACTTCTTACCACTACATCGGCCCCATCCTCACTGAGACCGGCAGCGAAGTGCCCGATGAGATCCGAAACCTTCCCAGGGATAAGCCCATCATCTTTCGTGGATGGAAGTGAATCAAAAATCAGTTAAACCGGATTAGGAGACGGGTATGTCAGGATCTAAGGGCCTCGGCAAAAAATAATTACACAATCTGGCTTGTCCTTTGGCCCGTCTACTGCGTTGCATCCACCAGCACATATCCACAAATATGCACAGGTGGATGCGCCTTGTATACGAACCAAAATACGGCGCAATCTTGCGCAATTATATTTTGCCGAGGCCCTAAAGACCGGATCGTTCCAATATTGGCAGTTTCCATTTTCACACTTGTCCTGATGCCTTTGAAGCCGTGGAAACGGCATTTCATCTCCTGGACAGTTATGATATTGTTAAAGGAACATCCAGGTCTGTTCAGCTTGACGAAGCAAAATGTTGGACTTCCTTATGGCCAAAAACATTCTGATATTCGACAATAACAGGTTGATTCTGTAGGAGAAGAAAATGAGTTCTGAATTGGCTTTCCACATGCTTTCTAAAGGTTTAGGTGGGTTAGCAATTTTTCTCTTTGGAATGAAGAGCATGTCCGAAGGGATGAAGGCCGTGGCCGGCCGGCGTATGCGGAGAATAATCGCTTCTGTTACCGATAATCCCTTCATGGCCGTGGCCGCCGGGATTGGTGTTACATTCCTGCTTCAATCCAGTTCGATCACAACCGTACTCGTTGTGGGATTTGTGAACAGCGGCCTGATGATGTTGACCCAGGCCATCGGAGTTATCCTGGGAGCCAATATTGGAACGACCGTAACGGGATGGATATTGGCACTCGAAGTGGGCAAGTACGGCCTTGTCATATTGGCGGCCGGAGTTTTTGTGCTGTTTATTGCAAAAGGAGAACGCACACGATTTATCGCCGGAGTGATCATGGGCCTGGGAATGATATTTTACGGTCTGGAGTTGATGAAGGATGGCTTTAAACCAATGAGGCAGATGCCCGAATTCGTCGAGTGGTTCAGCTATTTCAAAGCAAACAACTATTTCGGAGTCCTGAAATGCGCGCTTGTGGGTTGTGTCTTGACCCTTATCGTTCAATCATCATCCGCGACCCTGGGCATCACCATGGGTCTGGCCGCCACCCAGGTGATCCCTTTTGAAACCGCTGCCGCATTGGTGTTGGGTGAAAACCTTGGAACCACCGTCACGGCTCTCTTTGCCTCTATTGGGGCGAAGCCAAACGCTAAGCGAGCGGCCTACAGCCATGTCCTTTTGAATTTTTTGGGTGTGGCATGGATCACAGCGGTCTTTCCTGTTTATATGGATATTCTCGACCGTATTGTGACCTTGGCCAGTAGTTTTTTGGGGATGCCCGTAAACGTAATGACGAAGATCGCACTGGTACACACCGGGTTCAATCTCTTAAATACTTTTCTTTTTCTTCCGCTCATTCCCCTTCTCGCCTGGGTAGTTACAACGATTGTACCGGATAAAGTCGATACGGCCGATATCTCCAAACCAAAGTTCATAAACGATCAAGTTTTAAATAGCCCTGACATCGCCCTCGATCTCCTGGAAAGGGAACAAAAGCATCTTATTAAAACCCTTCGTGGCCATGTTGAAGTTATTCGGAAGGAGAATGCGGCCTCGCACCTGTCAAGACTGCACCTTGCCCTTTTGGGGGTTTTCAAAGAGGTTGAAGACTTTTCTGCAGAGCTGGTGGATAAGAAATTGTCTCTGGAGCTGTCTGAGCGTGTTCTGCAGGCCGTCAATCGTCAAAGCCTCATCGTATCCCTTGAAAACAGCCTGTTCAAGTTGGGAGATTATCTGACCCGATTACCCTCTCCAGATGCCCTGAACCAGCCGGCGGACAATTTCATTGAAGGGCTGGATGCCATTCTCCAAACGGCAATGGACGCAATTGATTCTTCCGATCCTCACGATGTTGATATCCTGCTTGCGATTACGGAGGACAAAGGTGCTGTGATAAAAAAGATTCATGGGACCTATCTCTCTATCCAAAGCGCTCTCGAACTGCAGGACAAATCCATTCTTCTGAACATTTCGAATCTCTTTGAGCGAATCGTCTGGACATTACACAAATTGGGATTACTCATGTATCCGGCTGGTGATAGAAGGGTGAGGTGATAAGAAGCCCCTTTCTTGACGCCATAGAGACGATTCAGCTTCGTGTGTCAAAAGGAATTCAACCTCATGATGTTGCTGGGGTAACTGGGTGGGTAACAGAATTGGAAAGGTCGCGGATGCCATGACGGTGAATCGGGGGCTTGGTCTTTCCTGGAGTGGGGAAGATCGAGGCAATCTGGGTAGACCTATCCCTTGAGCCCGTCTCTTCTCTTAAAACCAGGTTGGAAATTTATCAGGGTGCTGAGGAGCAACATACAACCACTTATCAGACGCGGGGAGCAGGGAGGTCCACTAGTCAGTCTGAAATGTACTTACTGGCTTAAAGTGTTGAATAGATTCCTAATTTTGACAAGATTCTAAATGCTAACTTTCTATATTAAACATCTGCCCGATATTCCTTTCAAAACGTGAATAATACCTCTGGCAGCTTTGCGAAATCTCGGGGAATATGATACAGAAATTTCATGCACGTTATGCTGAATTGGAGGTACTGACAAGTATCTAAAAATTCGGTCTTTTCCATTGACTTGTCTTAGTCGATGTGCAGTTGAAAATGTTAATGTGACGATTTGGTTTCTGGCGGTGTAAAGGGGGTATTGTAGCGTTAAAATATTTTGAAGGGGGAATAAATGAAAACAACAAAACTTTTGATCACCCTTTATGTTTTGCTGGCGAGTTTCCTGTTTGTTGGGATGGCCTTTGCTAGAGACCCCTCAATTTTTGACTCCGCAAACTCTAACAGCAAACTTGAGGCGCCAAAGCTAACGGTGACAATTGACGGGACCAAGGTGACGCTATCATGGAACAAGGTGGCTGGGGCGGCCAAATACGATGTGCATTACGCACAAAAACCCTATGATAATCCTGAAACAATCAAGACAATTGACGTTGGCGGTAACATTAGTGCGGTATACGAGCTTTCCCCGGGTTGCGCTTATCACGTCGCTGTGAAAGCTTGTGATGCTTCAGGCTTAAACTGTAGCGATTATTCCACTATCCATGATGTCAAAATTCCGATTGTTTCCAGCTTCAAAAACAGTTTGGGGCAGGAGTTTAAGCTAATCCCCGCGGGGACGTTCATCATGGGAAGCCCTCCTGACGAGCCTGGGCGGAACGATTGGCTTATAGCGAATATGGAAACCCAGCACAGTGTGACGCTCACCAAGCCCTTCTACATGCAGACAACAGAGGTAACCCAGGCCCAGTGGGCGGCCTTGATGGGGAGCAACCCTGGCGCAGATTCCGGGTGCCCCCTCTGCCCGGTGGAGCGGGTGTCCTGGGATGATGCGCAGTCATATATTGCTAAGATGAACCTCAGGGGTGAGGGTACATACAGTCTGCCTACAGAGGCTCAGTGGGAGTATGCGGCCAGGGCTGGAAGTACGACAGCATTTTACAATGGGGGCATAACACAATTGGACTGTAAGTATAACGCTTGTACCTTTGAAGATGGTGATGGAGACCCAAATCTGGTGGTTATAGGGTGGTACTGTGATAATTCAGTTCCTTACCCTGGGGAGGAGGCTTGCCAGTATCCACCCCCCAGGCCGACGAGGAGCCGCGTGGTTGCACTGAAATTGCCTAACGCGTGGGGACTGTATGACATGTCCGGAAATGTATACGAGTGGTGCCAGGATTGGTTTGGCAGCTACTCGTCAAGTGCGGTGACCGACCCTACTGGGCCATCTTCAGGTGCTCAATCTCTAATGCGGGTGATTCGGGGTGGTTCCTTTGCCAATCCCCCTCAGAATTGCAGATCGGCGGATCGCTGGATGCTATATCCCAGCGTTGGCGCCTACGACCTAGGCTTCCGCTTGGTGAGACAGCCTCAATAGCATCTGACGCTCCTAAGATACGTCCCTTTGCACTAAGTGGAGACAAACAGGCAAAGGGCTGAAGCAGGCGAAGCGCGAAAGCCCTTCTTGCGAGCCGGAGCAGTCGGAGCACTCTGGAAATGTACCACATCTGTTTGAATCCTTCTCTTTCATTCAATTCCATCCGATGCAGCAATTCCTACTATATCACATTCATGGTACTTTTTCAGCGCTGGATGTTCTTTCGCTGGGGAGTCGTTAAAGACCTGGCACGATTCAAGCAAGTAGCGTCGATCATGGTTCTTGCCGGGGGTCTTCCCGGTGTCGCGATGATAGTCTGCCTCGTGGCCAACCGCAGCTTTTTCGGGTGGTGAATGATGCTTTGTGAAACTGATACACGCTGTAGCTGTGGTGCTAGCCCCCGGTGGCCATTCGGTACAAAACGCAGTAATTCCTATACGAACTATCTGTTGGATTTGATAACTAAAAATTGAAGGATTATGCTGGCAGCCTTGCTAAATTTTGGCCAATGTGCGATGCTGACCTTATGCACGTTGTTTACACTTTAGTGTACGGGGATATTACAAATTCCACTCATATTTGTATATTCTCAATATCTCTTTAATTTCAACAATGCTGTTCTAGAGGAGGAAGGAAATGAATAAACAAGATTTAGTGAAATTGGTTTCTGAAAAAACAGGCATTAGCAAGAAGGCTGCAGGACAGGCACAGAAAGCAGTCATCGAAGCAATCTCTTCAGCCCTTGAAAAAGGAGATTCGGTTTCTCTCATCGGATTTGGGAGCTTCAAAGTGATCGAACGTGCTGCCCGGGAAGGTCGAAACCCGAGTACGGGAGAAAAAATGCAGATTCTGGCGTCCAAAGCTGTTAAATTCACACCGAGCAAGGTGTTAAAGGAACGAGTTCAGTAAGTTGAAAAAGGCAATACTTATGGGCATCCTGACTGCGGGAGGCAAGCCTTGTTGTAGGGGAATAATTTGAAATTGTCTTTTGAACAAGGCATAGATGCCTGTCTTAAGCAAATAAAAATACAATCAAAAACAAAAGGGGGAGAAAGATGAGTAAGTCCTTGACAGAAATGGCAGCGGAAATAATAGCTGCCCGGGTGGCTCATGAAGCCATGGCATCAAAACAGATTGCAAGCTGTCTCGATGATACTTTCGAAGCGTTACAAAAACTCAAAGAAAGGGAAGATGCTATCCTGGGAAATGCCGTTCAACCCATTATAAAATCAGAAAAATCTCCCCAGGCAAAACCAGAAGAACTCGGAAAACCAGCCGTTCAAGAGCCCACTGAAAAGTCAGAAGAACCAGGAAAACCCGCAGTTCAAGCAAAAAGGGGCACCATCGCCAGCACGATCCTGGGCCTCATCAAGTCCAAACCAAAAGGCGTTGATACAAATTATATCATGGCACAAACAGGTTTTAACAAAAACCAGGTCTGGGCTACTGTCAACAGAGCAAAGAAAAAGGGGCAGGTAAAAACAACCAAACGAGGCATCTATGTTAGTGTCAAATCACGCAAGAGAAAATAGGTGACCAAATTTGGTGGGATAGTTGGTCTTTTGTTTATAAGCGACGTGGATGTGATTGGTTGAACGACTGAATTTATGGGTGCTTTGAAGTTATTGAATTGTCAACAATACATCTGGCAGCTCAGTCCTGAAGCACGTATTCCCCGAAACTTAAACTGACACAGCTCGCGGGG
>CAYSFQ010000020.1:0-23398 GCA_964430575.1 uncultured Desulfobacteraceae bacterium | reverse complement strand
ATGCAACGGTCACGGCAACGGGAGAAACAAAAACCATCAACGGATTCAAATGCGAGAAATACATTATGACCGTTATGGGCGTTGAGAATGAGCAGTGGCTGTCCAAGGATGTCACGGGTTACGGCGAGTACGAAAAGATAAGCAAAAAAATTATGCGGGACTCTCCCCAGTTCAAAAAAATGGGCCTTTCCGGAGACCTTTCAGGCAAGGGATTTCCCGTAAAGACAGTGAGCAGCGTAATGGGGATGACCACAACCACGACTTTACAGAAAATTGAAAAAACCAGTCTGGACAAAGATCTGTTCAAGGTTCCTGAAGGGTATGTGCAGAAACCATTGAACCTTCCCATTCATAAATAGCTGGGGCCGGGACGACAGATAGATCACACCCATAAATGGGGACCAGCATGGGACCGAGTCTCTATTCTCCCATCGCCGAAAACAGCATCAACGTCTTTATCCTCCTGGGCCTGGGGGGGTCCGTCGGGTTTTTCGCAGGGTTGTGCGGCGTAGGGGGCGGCTTCCTCATGACCCCCCTGTTGACCATGATCGGCATCCCGCCCACCATTGCCGCCGCTTCCGATTCCAACCAGATAGTAGCCTCCGCCGCATCCGGCACCTATGCCCATTCCCGCCTCGGGGGTGTCGATTTCAAGATGGGACTTTTTCTTTTCGCGGGCGGTATGGTGGGCAGCACCGTGGGCGTCAGAATTGTTGAAACGTTAAAAGCCCAGGGGCACGTCGATTTCTTCATCAGGATCCTCTATGTGGTGCTGCTCGGGGGTGTGGGGGCCTACATGATGGCGGAAGGTGTATCCTGCCTCAGTAAAAAACCGGCTCCGGAGCCTGCTGATCAATCCCTGACACCATCTGCCTGGGACCGTTTTCTTGGTGTACTTCCCTGGCCGGTTCGTTTCGGAAAGTCGGGCATCACCCTTTCTCCCCTACTTCCCCTCGTCGCCGGATGCCTGGTGGGCATGGTAGCAGCCATTCTGGGGGTCGGGGGCGGATTCATCATGCTCCCGACCATGTGTTATGTGCTCCGTATGCCCATGCGGGTGGTGGTGGGTACCAATCTTTTCCAGGAACTGCTGGTTTGCGTCAATATAACTGTTTTGCAGGCCGCAGAAAACCATACCGTTGACATGGTGCTGGCTCTGACACTGCTGGTGGGATCCACCGTGGGCGCTCAGTTCGGCGCCAGGCTGAGCCACAAGATGAACGCAGACTACCTCAAAATTATTTTCGCATCCGTAGTTCTGATTATCATGGTTAAAATTTTCCTGGAACTCGTCATGGCACCGGATCTGATGCTGACTTTGATGGGGGAGCAGTAGGATGATGCGCGCTGGTTCTCATAAGTTAAAAGTTTGCTTGTTGTGCGTAGGGCTTATGGTCATGGCGCTTTGGGGTGAGGTTCGGGCAGCGCCTTCGGAACTTACGGTTCGACCTGAGGTGGTTCGAATCGGTACCTGGTATGATGGCACAAAGCTCCATGTGCGCGCGAATATCCCTCGGGGCTGCCAGGCCGTCCTTGAGCTTACGGGAGAACCGGGTCAAACCAGGCTCATGCGAAAAGAACGGTACTGGGGTATGTGGAAGAACGGGGAGGAGATCCTTGAACAGGGGGCGCCGGTGCTCTATCTGGTCATGAGCACGGATCCCAGATTGTTGAGCCGTTCCAACAAAAAACCTTCCTGGGGTTATGAAGCTATTTCAGGGAAGATTTCCTTTACGGGTGGCGTCGGTAACATTACACACCGCCAATTGTTCAGCGAATTCCTGCGCCTCAAAGAGAACAAGGGGCGTTATAACCTCTTTCCGGGTGGGGCCAGCATAGAGGGTTTACCCGAAAGAGGACAACAGGTGGAAGGGGTTTTCAACCTTCCTTCCCGTTTGCCCCAGGGAAACTACCATGTGACCCTGTCCGTGGTGAAAGATGGGCGGGTGGTGTCCAAAGAAATGCGGTCCCTCAAGGTGGAGTTGGTGGGTTTTCCAGCGGCCATTTTCGAACTGGCCCACAAGCACGCGTTGACCTATGGCATTTTGGCGGCAGGCATCGCCATATTAACCGGTTTTCTGGTGGGGCTGATCTTTCAATTTATGGGTAAATCCGATTAGGGCCTAAGCAATTTACCCAGGCCTGATGCCCGATAAGTTCTCCGTCTTACCGCTTCCCCCAAAAGCTCATGGCGTGGGCTCACCAGCGTAAACCACGTGCGTGATCGCGTAATGGCGGTGTACAGCAGTTCCCGCGTCAGCACCGGGGTCATGTGGTCAGGCAGGACCAGGGCCGTGTGATCAAATTCCGACCCCTGGCTTTTGTGAACAGTCAAGGCGTAAGCAGTTTCAACATGGTTGAGCCTGGACGGCAGCACTTTTTTTAATGAACCCTCCGCCATTGGGAACACCGCCTTCAGGGTGCTTCTGTCGCGGCTGTTAGCATCGTTAACAGGCAGGACAATGCCGGTATCCCCATTCATCAATCCCAAATTGTAATCGTTTCGGGTGATCATGACCGGACGGCCGGGATACCAGCCCTCGCTGGCACTGATAAGGCTTTCGCGAAAAAGAATGTCAGCCGTTTTTTCATTAAGGCCTTTCACCCCCCAGGGGCCTTTGCGCAATGGTGATAAGAGTTGGAAAGCGCCGAAGGCCTCAATCACCGCCCGAAGCCAGCGGTTTTCAGGACCCTTTCCGGGACCGGATTTGACACGATCCAGATAAGGGCGGTAGCCGTCCAGAATCAGATGGGTTAGGGGTTCATCATCAGGATTGTTGACGGCCAGATGACGGATGTCCTTGAACCCCATGTTCCAGATGTCTTCCACCGCTTCCGGGTTTCCTTTGTTGACGGCCCGGGAAAGGGCCCCGATTCCGCTGGCGTCTCCAAAACGGTGGTTTTTCCTTAACAGGGTAATATGCTGATCCAGCGGGGCGCCACTCCCTTCAAAGGTCCCGAGGTCGTAACCGGTGTGCTTTCGGATCCATGAGGTGGTCTCCGGTCCATAATTCGTTTGATCCCCGTATTGGCAAATATCCCCCAGTACCGCGCCCGCTTCAACTGAGGCCAGTTGATCCTTATCCCCCAGAAGGACCAGCCGGGCATTGTCGGGTAAGGCGCTCAGAAGTGCCGCCATGATTTCGAGATCAATCATGGATGCTTCATCCACTACCAGAAGGTCCACGTGGAGGGGGTTGTGGTGGTGATGTAAAAAATGGCGGGTATTGGGCCGACTTCCCAGCAGGCGGTGTAGGGTGGTGACTTCCCGGGGCAGTGTTTCACGCATGTTTTTTGGCAATGTTTCCATTGCGTGAACCAGGGATTCCGTCAGCCGGGCAGCGGCCTTACCCGTGGGGGCCGCCATGCGGATACGCAATTTATGCCCCACTTCCAATGCCATTTGTTGAAGGAGGGCCAGCAGGTGAATCACCGTTGTGGTCTTACCGGTTCCGGGTCCCCCTGAAATAACAGAGAACGACCCTTTTGCCGCAACGGCCGCCGCCACACTCTGCCAGTGTACCTGGGTTTTGGCTTTTTCCCCGGCGCCTCTCAGCGGTTCAAAAAGCGCATCGAGGCGGTTCTCTAAATCATCGGGTATGGGAAATTCATGGGAGAGTCGTCTCTGAATGTGTCGGGCCACATTTCGGGTGTATTCCCAGTAACGCCGCAGATAGAGAAGTCCGGAACTAATCACCAGGGGGCTGTTCCCAGGGCCCGGTGAAACCAGGGGTGATGCCTTCAGGTGATTGACCAGGTGTGAGAGAGGAATGTTTCCCAGGATATTCGGCGGTTGAACAGACATCTGTGCACCGGTTGGGTCCTCGGGCGGCAAAGAGAGGGTTTTTTCAGGTTCCGAAAGCAACGTGTCAAGGTCCAGGCAGATATGGCCTCTTCCCAGTTGATGGCTGGCAAGGGCAGCCATGAGCAATACCAGTTCAGGGGTATCCGGCGCTTCGGCTTTCAAAAATTCCGCAAAAGCGCCATCCAGGGGCCTTAACCAACCGACGTCAACCCAAGTCTTCAGTAATCCTGACAAATCGGGGTTTATCAATGGTTTCCCTCTCCTCCTGCGAAATCTCTATCCAGTTGTTCAATGAGCGCCTGCGGTGGCTTATCCCCGTAGACGCCGTTATGGTTTCGGTCAACCCCTCTTAAAAACAGATAAACCGCCCCTCCCATATCCCTCTGGTACCGGTAATCAGGAAGCCGCGCTTTGAGCAGGCGATGGAGCGCAAGGGTATAGAGCACATATTGCAGGTCATAACGGTGACTTAGCATGGCATGGGCCATGGCCTTTGATCCATAAGCCCGGGTATTGTCGCCTAAGTGGTTGGATTTATAATCCAATACGTAATATTGTCCTTCAAACTCAAAAACCAGATCAATAAAGCCTTTCAGCATGCCGTTAATCTGGAACGCCTGAAGTGGCGGTCTTTCCGCGCCCGGCAAGACGCCATGGGTCAGGGCATGATCCAATGATCGTGTGTTGACCCGGTGAGCGGCAAACAAAAATTCCAATTCCGGCTGATAGTGGGGAGGGGGCAGGTCTGCAAATCGTAGTTCTTTCTTTTGATTGGGCAACGTGAAAGGCGTTTTAAGGAGATCCTGAAACCATTGGGTCAGGGCATCAACCCAAGTCCCCCAACCACGATGACTGCAGCGGTTCTCGATCTGGTCATGGATCAATTGACGGTCATGGGCTACGTTGTTGAAACCTTCATCCGCCGCCCATTCCAGCAGTCCATGGAGAAATGTTCCCGGTTCCGCTCCCCGCGGAAAGTTATGAATAGACGGTTTGTCGGGCCTGACTTCAGGATATGAAACAGTTGTTTCGCCGGGCTCCTGCAACTGGTCTTCAATGGCCGAACCCGGAAAATCGAAAGGTTTTTTCTGCGCTTCTGCTTTCCTTTCCGAGGAAGAATAAGCATTTTCATCCTTTAATATGCCGGAATAACTGGTGATCCGCCAGTCTCGGAACACCGCGGTGTTAAACGGCAGGGCAGGCATGAGTGATGTGGCTTCCCCCCTTGGTTCATAAACCCCCATCCGCGGTTCAGGCAGCGGTTCAATGGTTATATGGGGGCAACCGCCTTTCAAAAAACGTAGTTTTTGAGAGAGATCCCGGGTGGGTATCATTTCGCCGCCGGACAACAGGTAGCCGAAACCCGAGCGGTGCAGGGTGCTTTTTTCTCCATTTTTTGTGACGCTCCCCGTGATGCCGATCCCCAACCAGCAGGCATATCGAGCGCGGGTCACCGCAACATAAAGCAGGCGAAGGTCTTCTGCCAGCCGTTCTCGGTCCGCCGCCTCAATATCGGCTGCCTCAGGGGAAGTCACCACCCTGACCCCACCCTGCTCATGGGAATGGATGGCCATGACGACATTTTTTCGGGTTGCCTGACGAAATGAGCAGGCAAAGGGTAAAAACACCAATGGATACTGCAGCCCCTTGGACTTATGAATGGTAATGACCTTAATCAATTTTTCATCGCTCTCCAGACGAAGGACCTGATCTTCGACGCCGGTGGGGTGTTGTTGAAGCTGTTCCTCCAGCCAGCGGATCAACCCCTTCGCCCCATCCACCTCAACGGATTTTGCCTGCAGGAGTTCGGCCAGATGAAGAAAATTGGTTGCTGCGCGCTCACCGCCGGGGGAGGTTAGAAGCCCCGATAACACGCCAAAGTCCTGCAGCAAGTTCCGCAACATGGGCAGAACCCCCCGTTCTTCCCAGACTGAACGGTAACGGCTGAAGCGCTCAATCTCCCCTTCCCAGGCTGCCTCATTTTGGTTTAAATTGTCCAGACGCGTCAAAGGCTGCCTTAAAATCGGCGTGGCCAGGGCGGCTTTGAGGGCCCGTTCCTGTCCCGGGGATGCGCAGGCCTGGAGCAGATAGCGCATTTGCCGGGCTTCATGGGAATCAAAAACAGACGTTTTATCCGACAGGTAAACGCTGCGTACCCGGCGCTTGTCCAGCGCTTTTCGAATAATGTCCGCCTCATTGCCACTGCGTACCAGAACCGCCATATCTGCCGGGCGAAGCGGCGTCAATGGTTCGCCGGGGGCATTTTGGAAGCCGACCCGGGAGGGAAGATGTTTAGCCAGATTTAAGAGCCGCACGATTTCATCAGCAAAGGCTTCGGCCATTTTGGCCAGATAACCATTGCGGCCTGTTTTTAAAACCGGTTCGGTTTGCTGTAATTGCCAAATGTACAGGCCTGATGACGGCTGATCTTTCACCATCAGCTGCCCTTCAGGGCCTTTGGCCGAAACCGGTTCAAATGGAATTCGGTCCTTAAAGAGAAAGGGTCCTTCGGGATATGGGTTTGCCGATGCGAACATTTGATTGACCGACTTAACCAGTTCTTCGGTGGCCCGGTAATTGGCGCCAAGCGTGTAAGGGTCATCACCGGTATCCCGGCGGGCCCGCAGGTAGGTATGGATATCCGCTCCACGAAAGGCGTAAATGGCCTGTTTGGGATCACCGATCATCAACAGCGCCGTCTTTGGCCGACGACCGTAGATCCGGCTGAAAGCGGCATACTGAACGGGGTCCGTGTCTTGGAATTCGTCAATCATGGCCACCGGGTACTGATCTGCAATGATTTCTGCCAAACCTTCGTTTCCAGGGCGCTGCAATGCTTCGTTTAATTGGGTGAGGAGGTCGTCAAAGTCCACCAGACCCTGCTGGTCTTTTTGCCGCTGATAGCGGCGGTCAATCTCCCGCGCCGCATGAACAAACAGGGCTTTGTCGATTTCAAACCGGTTTAAACTGTCATTGAGCTGTTCAAACGCCTCGTAGGCGTGATGTTCAGGCGGTGATTTGTCCTTGTTGGTCCCTTCTTTGAGACCTTGAGATGAAAATTTCAGACGCGTCTGGTTATCCGGCAGAGGACCATTTTCCTTGATCCACAAGGTGAGTTGATGGATCCATTTTTTTAACGAAGGCGCACCGTATTTATTACCATTCAGGGTTTTGTCAGCTTTAGCATGTGTTACCCGGTCGATTGCCGTCTCAAAATCCACGGACCATTCCCGCTTTGCTGTATGAATGGTTTCACAGCGTTGTTCCAGCATATCAAACGGATCCCCCAGCAGCGGCAAATCATTCATTATCGCCACCCTGAGTAATGGGTTTATCTGCCTCAGCAGGGCCTGGGGTGTGGTGCATTTGATCAAGGCCAGGAGTTCCGCCAGTTGTTCGGGCGGGAGTCCATAAAAATGACAACGCCAGTAATCACAGGCAGCCTCTTCCAGCAGGTCCTGATCATCGGGCGCCAAATCCAGATCAAAGAGGCTGCCGCATTTAAAGGCGTGCTGCCGCAGCATGCGTTTGCTCCAGCTGTGGATGGTATGGATGGCCGCTTCATCCATCCACAGGGCCGCATGTTCAAGCACGCCGGCTTTTTCAGGCCATGATTCTTGAGGAAACGCACGGCCAAGGCCTTCAAGAAATCCATCCCCGCCGTATTCCCCGCGAAAAAAGGCGGCGGCTTCAACCAGTTTGTGGCGAATCCGGTCCCGCAATTCCTCTGTAGCAGCATTGGTGAAGGTCACCACCAGGATCTCCGGGGGCGTGAGTGGCTTGAAAAAGCCATTGTCCCCGCCGTGCCCCAGCACCAGTCGTAAATAGAGCGCCCCGATGGTATAGGTTTTGCCCGTTCCCGCACTGGCTTCCATGAGACGAAGGCCGCGGATTGGAAAGGTCAAGGGGTCAAGATAATTGGCCATTTATCGTATCCGTTTGAATGGTGGCCATGAGTGGCCCGTAGATGCGCTCGGCCAGTGTTTTGAAACGGTACTGTTCAGCTTGCCAAAGGACATCAAAATCAGGGTAGCATCGCCTTAGATAAACGCCGTCGGCGTATCCCAGTTCTCCGGAAAAATTGTACCCATCCCCCTCATAGGCTTTTCGAGCCGCCTTCCGTGCCTTTTCCAAAACATCTTCCCCGTCATTGGAAAACAATGATTTCAGATAAGCCAGCGCCGTTTTCGCCGTTACGGGAAGGGGTTGCTGAAGACCCTGCCACCAGAATGCAATGATGTCTGCCAGCCATTCACCGGCCTTTTCCGGATGAAGGGGGGGGAATTCCGCAAGACCGTCAGGGGCTACCAGGATGCTGGTGAGCACCATTCCCCGGGCACATCCTGCCAGGTGTTTGACCCAGAGATCCACCAGACTGTCAGGGCGGGAAATCCGACCTTTTTTATCCAGGATTTCATTGGGATAAAACGTCCAGCGTGTATATTGGCCGGGTTCCTTCAAGACTGATGCTACAGGTTGATTGGTCCGCAAACCGTCCAGCCAGTCCTCCAGGGTTTCACAGTCGCATCCATCAATCCGGATCGGAAAACGGATTTCCACAGGGGGGCATGTATGGGGATAATCTTCGGCCAGCCGGTGATGGTACTTCAGCATTTGCAGAACCGGTTCGGTGAGCGCTTTGGCGCAGAGCGGACCGAAACCGCCCGGCGGCAGTTTCCCCGCGTGTTGCAACCGTTGCGCTCCCCGGTGAACTGCCTGCTGAACTATTTCCGGGCTTTCCGAATCCGGGGTTGCCAGACCGGCGTTCAACAGCATTTTCCCCTGGTTGAATGGCGCGAGCCCATCCAGGGCAAAAGGTTCCTGGTTTTGGGTTATGGTCTCAGCGTCATCAAAATAGACGTTCAGCCTTTGGTTGAAGAAGCACTTGATGGGATTTTTTAGACATCGAATCAATTGGATCAGCCCCGGCCCGGTATCGATTTTGGCGGGTCCAAGCTTGTCCTGATCCGATTTCGTTTCCTGCGGGTCCAGCATCTTTCGCCATTCCCGGGCATGGGTGAACAGTTCCCGGGATCCATGGGGCAGAAAGTACGCCTTGCTGAAGGGTTGCAGCGGGTGCAGGCAGGTCAAGTGATCCAACAGAGCATGGGCATTATCCGTCTCAACTTGCCAGCCTCCCACCAGATAATCCCGAAGCTGGCTCACCAGCACTGACGGCATCCGTTCACTGTTGTCATTCACATTGCGGGCAATGGTGCTGATGTAGAGGTTTTCCCGTGCTGAGAGCAGTGCTTCAAGAAACAGGTAGCGGTCGTCTTCTCGACGGGAACGATCTCCCGGGCGGTAAAGACCGGGCGCGGCCATCAAATCGAAATCCATGGGGGGCGTTCCGCGGGGGTATTCCCCGTCGTTCATGCCCAACAGACAGACCACTTTAAAGGGGATGGCCCGCATGGGCATCAGGGTGCAGAAATTGACCATGCCCACCAGAAAACGCTGTGACATGCTTTGGCTTTTTATGGCACTCAGCAAAACGTCTCGAACCACCGCAAGGGTCAGGGGTTCTTCCAGACCGGCATCAACGCAGGCGTCTCGCCATGCCGCTAATATGTCTTCCAGAAGGTGCCAGGTGAGCTGATCGCTGCTGTCGGCGGGTATAAAGAAATCATTTAACACCGCCAGAATACGCTCGTACCAGACTTGGGGAGGGCACGGGTTTTTGAGTGTCTGCCAGTGTTTTTCCAACTGGCTGATGAGGAGATGCAAAGGGCCGATCAGTTCAGCTTCCAACCCGCCGATTTCATCATAGGGCTCAATGTCCCGCCAGGATTCACCCGTGCCCACGGCATACCCCAACAACATGCGGCGTAAACCGAATAGCCATGTGTTTTCATCAAGACCCTGGGGCAGGTCAAAGGCTGTTCGCTGCACGGCATCGAGCCCCCACCGAATGCCCGCGCCATCAATCCAAAGCTGTAATTTTTGCACATCATGTTCCCCCAGGCTGAAGCGCTGGCGAAAGGCGGGAACCTGCAGCAGGTCCAGAATATCGCTTTGGGCCATGCGTGAGGTGGGGAGATGAAGCAGTTTTTCCAAAGCGCGCAACATGGGAAGACCGGGCCGGTCAAGTCTGTCAGCGATGGCAAAAGGAACAAAACGCGGGTCCTGCCGCATCACGTTTCCGAAAACAGATTCAATATGGGGCGCATAAATATCTATGTCAGGGGCCATGACGATAATATCTTTTGGCTTTAAGTTCGGGCTCTGCTTGAACAGATCGAGCAGTTGGTCCTGCAGAATCTCCACTTCCCGCTGGCGGCTGTAGGCCATTTTGAAGGTGATGGAACGATCAAAAGGGGATATGATAGATTTTTTTTCATGGGCCCCGGGTAATGGTGTCAGATCAAGGATCGCCTGCTGCACCCGGTTCAACAGGGGAGCATCCTTGTTTTTTTCCGCAGCAAAGTCGTCAAACAGGTCAATTTCATCAAAACTTTTTCGGTATGCCTCCGGCTGGTCGTATCCATACAGGAGACCGATGGTGTCCCGTCCCTGTTTACCCCAGGAGGCCAAAAGCGGGTTGACCGTGTGGTGTAGAGATTCAGGACTTGTTTTTTGGAGGGTCCCGGTACGGGTAACATGGCGGATCTGTTCAATCCGCAGCAGTTCGCGGTCTTCCATGATATCAGCCCAGTAGAACCGGCAGGGATTGTGTACAAAAAAAAGCACCTGGCTGAGTCGACTGAGCGCGTGCAATGCTTCCAGGGCCTGTCCGGGCAAGGTGCTGATACCGAAAACAATGATGCGGCGGGGCAGGGTAAGGGGCCGTTCTGAAAGGGTCCGGGCCGTTTTCAGAAAAAGCCGATGCAAACTGGAACGGCTGGTATGCCGTTTCAGATAAGGCACATCAGATTGAATCAGGCGCCATAGTTCAGCCTGCCAGCGCTGTTCAGGGGGCAGGGGTTCCGGTTTTCCATGGGCGTTTCTGAGCTGGTCCCGGCCGAGGGTCCAGTCCTCCAGCCAGTCTGCCCTGTAAACCTGATACTGATCATACAGATCCGCAAGGCGACAAGCGAGTTGATACCGTTTGATTGAATCAGGATCGTCGGATAAAAATCGGCCAATGGCCGAAAAGTTTTTTTCCCTGGACAATCCTTTCAGCAACCGCATTAATCGCCATTTGAGTGGCGCTTTGTCATAGGGGGATTCTGGCGGTATGCTGTTCGGTCCCAAGACGGCTCGATAAGCCTGCCACAAAAACCGCGCGGTTAACTGAAAGGAAACTGCCGCACTGATGCCGCAGCCGTCATTTTCCGCCAAGGCGAGCTTGAGCCATTGTGCCATACCGTTGCTCTGAACAATAAACACTTCATTTTCCAGGGGCGCGAGCGGATGCTTCAGAACCCACTGGATGGCGACCCGTCGCAAATCCTCCATGCGGTTGGAATGAATGACGGAAAAACCGGGCGGCAGTTCCGCTTTTTTCTTGTCTGTCGGGTATGGCAAAGGTTCTCTCCCAAAAGGCTTTCTTGAAACCTGCGGCATACTCCCTGAATGTTTATCCTTTTATGTTGAAAAACGTAAAGCAAAAGTTGCGAAAAGACCTAAAATACCCATTGACAATATTTCACTGAAACTATATGTTCATGTACATATCTTTAGTGTTCATGTACGCATAATTTGAAAAGTGAGGTTTTTGCCATGATTAAGGTGACTGCAACAAAATTACGAAATAGCCTGTTCGATTATTTGGATAAGGCTGCAAAAGGCGAAACCATAATAATCGAGAGAAGTAAAAAGGAGGTCGCCCGTCTGATTCCGACACGCCAGGCAAATTGGCGGGACAAGATGACGATCAAGACCCAAATCAGGGTTTCACCCAAAGAGCTTATCAAGCCCCTGGAAGATATCTGGGAGGAACATGTGTGAAAAAGAACGCCTACTTATTTGATACCCATGCTCTGCTTTTCTGGAATAATAGGGAATTCGTTTCAGAAGAGTTTATAACCTTCTTTGATGATGAGGCTCAAAAAGGGCATGTTTATGTTTCATCCATATCATTTTGGGAAATCGCTCTGTTGGTCAAAAAAGGCAAGATCTCGATGTCAGATGTCCATGCATGGAAAAACGAAATTCTGAGCAATACCGATATCCGTTTGGTTGAGCCCTCTGCTTCAGAAATGATTTATTCCACCTTGCTTCCAGATTATCACAAAGATCCATTTGATAGGCTGTTAATTGCTCAGGCAAACCAAAATAATTTAGTACTCGTAACGAAGGATAAAGATATTCAGCAATATGGGGTGGCGGTTTTCTGGATATGATTTGATCAAGACAGTATTTTTTGACGCAATTTTAAAGAAGAAAGGAAACAACGGGGAAAAGAATGGAAAGCTGGAAAACATTCTGGGAA
The DNA here is from genome assembly GCA_964430575.1 of uncultured Desulfobacteraceae bacterium. Taxonomy (GTDB): domain Bacteria; phylum Desulfobacterota; class DSM-4660; order Desulfatiglandales; family Desulfatiglandaceae; genus NaphS2. Next base: position 11,219 of record CAYSFQ010000020.1, on the reverse strand, counting down.
ATTGTCGTGGATGTGTGGAAAAATGGCCTTTACGGCATCGATATCGGGCGGATTACGGTGGCCGTTCTTATTTTTTTGGGATTTTTGATCATCCGGCGTTTGTTTTCCCGAATCCTGGTTCACCGGATCAGCTTGCTCACCCAAAAGACGTCTACTCCTCTGGATGACAAGGCCCTGGAGGTTGTTCAGAAGCCGGTGAGTTTCATTCCCGTGGTGCTGGGCGCCTACTTTGCAATGGAGCACCTCAATCTTTCCGGAAATCTGGAAATCTTTGCAGACCGGCTGATCCGCTCCCTCATTGTGTTCGTTATCTTTTGGGGTCTGGTCAGGCTGGTTCAACCCCTTTCAGTGTTGTTGCAAGGCCTGGAAAAGGTTTTATCAACGCCCATGGTGGAATGGTTCGTCAAGGCTGTCCGCATAGCTTTCATCTTCATCGGCGGCGCCACGGTACTGGAGACCTGGGGTATCAGGGTTGGACCCATTATCGCGGGTCTTGGTCTCATGGGGGTGGCCGTGGCATTGGGAGCCCAGGATCTTTTTAAAAACCTTATTTCAGGGATCCTGGTGCTGGTTGAGAAGCGGTTCCACCCAGGGGACTGGATTCTCGTTAGAGGTGTGGTGGAGGGGACCGTCGAGACCATCGGGTTTCGCTCCACGGTGGTTCGCAGATTTGACAAGGCTCCGGTCTATGTGCCCAACAGTAAGCTTTCGGATGACTCACTCATCAATTATTCCGCCATGACCCACCGGCGGATCTACTGGATCATCGGGGTCGAATACCGCACTACCATCAAACAGCTCAGGGCCATCCGGGACCGGATCGAAGACTATATCCTCCAGTCGGAGGCATTCGCCCATCCACCGGAAGTCTCAACCTTTGTGCGCATCGACCGTTTCAGCGATTCCTCCATCGACATCATGCTCTATTGCTTTACCCGCACCACGGTATGGGGGGAATGGCTCGAACTGAAGGAACAGCTTGCCTACAGGATCAAGGAAATCGTGGAAGAGGCCGGAACAGGTTTCGCCTTTCCCAGCCAGTCCCTGTATGTGGAAACCCTTCCCGACGAAAGTCCGGAGTTGTTTGTGCCGCCTGAAACGTAAAACACTATGGTGTCAGGTATTTTGGCGGTAGATTGTTCTCTGCGTTGATTTCAAGGGATTTGAGGACCATGAGCGTTGCTGTTCCGTGGGCCAACATTTTTTCTTTATCATCATAGATGGTGGCCTCGCTCAAACAGAGTGTCTTCCCGGTTTTGATGCTTTTGCCTCTGGCGATGAAGCGCCCCGACGCGGCCGGCGCCAGGTAATTTAGCTTCATCTCCACGGTGGTCATGCCGGTTGTCCCCTCAACCGTTGAATAGGCGGCCCAGAAGGCGGCAGCGTCTATCAGCGACGAATAAACGCCCCCGTGAACGATGCCATAGGGTTGCAGGTGTTTTTCTTGAATCTCCACTTCCAGGATAGAGCGGCCCATTTCGAGGGCGTCGATTTTCATGGAGATAAGGCTGAAATAAGGACAATTGTTGATATGCGCTTTAACGGCTGCCACATGGTCCGGATTCAATTGTTTCATGGATCCTGCCTCCTGGGACATCATCATAAGATTGGTGATTGAAAAACTGAGTATCAGATTGGAGGGACACAATCAACCCAAAATCCGAAACTGCACTTTGACATGAAAACCCCAATGGCCTATACTGCATCAGCTTGTGAGGTCCCGCCATGAAATGGGGTTTGGGATTTTACCACCAATCCATATTAAATGTTTCAGCGATTTAAAACAGTGGAGACAAAGCCAATGAAGATTCATCATATGGGTCAGAAAAAAGACCACATTGTGGTTGCCGTTGAAGGACGTATGGATGCTGTTTCCGCGCCGGAATTTGAAAAATTTCTAAATGGCCTCATTGACGACGGTGCGTTAAAGGTCATTGTGGATTTTCAAGGCCTCGACTACATTAGCAGTGCGGGGCTTCGAAGCGTCTTGATTACCGCAAAAAAGATACAGAGCAAGAATGGGGAAATCTTGATTGTGTCCCTTCACGATACGGTCAAGGAAATATTTGAAATTTCGGGGTTCAGCACCATTATTCCGATCCATGCATCTGTGGATGCAGCGCTTGAAACCGCTTGAGAAAACCTTCAGCCTTCGAGACCCAGGCGTAAAAAGCATATTAAGGAACGGTTTCAGACCATGGCGAAAATCGGGCTGCCCGCTGAAATGGAAAACCTTGAAGAGCTTCTTGATTTCGTAGATAAAGAGGCCGCCCAGGCAGGATTTTCAGCGCGACGTGTTTCGGAAGTTCGACTGGCTGCGGAAGAAGTGCTGGTCAATATTTTTTGTTACGCTTACCCGGAGACGGATGGCGATGTGTCCATCAGTTGTTTTGTGAAGGAAGATTTTTTTGTCCTGGAGATTCTGGACAGCGGAACCCCTTTTAACATCGTGGCGGCTCCCGGTCCGGATGTCTCGTCATGTCTGTCGGAGCGTTATGTGGGGGGCCTTGGAATTCATCTTGTAAAGGAAATGACAACTGAAGCGCGGTATGTCCGGGAAAATGGACAAAATCGGTTAACCCTGGTTTTCGGAAAGAGTCGTCAAGGATAGGTCCTGTTAAGAAAGGAATGGAAAATGGCAGTCGTAGAATGGACGTTGGATGAAAAGGTGGCAATGGTCACCTTAAACGATGGTGAAAATCGCTTTAATCCGGGCTTTCTTGAAGGTTTTCTGGGGGTTCTGGACCAGATTGAAAAAGAAACAGATGCCAATGTTCTGGTGGTGACGTCGTCCCATGAAAAGATTTTTTCAAATGGGATTGACCTGGATTGGCTGATTCCCCACGTTCAAAAGGGAGATATTGAAACGGCCAAAACTTTTTTTTATACCATGAATCGCGTTTTCAGGCGGCTTCTTCTTTATCCCATGCCCACGGTCTGTGCCATTTCCGGCCATGCCTTTGCAGGGGGTGCCATCATGACTTGCGCGTTTGATTTTCGGTTCATGCGTTCGGACCGGGGGTTTTTCTGCTTTCCCGAAGTGGATTTGGGGATACCGTTTTTGCCCGGCATGATCGCGCTGATCAGAAAAGCAATCCCCCAGTACAAATTCGAAGAACTTCAGTTTACGGGCAAACGGGCTACGGCCCAAGAGTGCGAAGCCCATCACATCGTCACCAAAGCCTGCCATATGGACGACCTGATGAATGAGACGTTAGCATTTGCCAGAGGGCTCAATAAGCGGCGGGAAATCATTTTTGAGATGAAAAAGCGGATGTATAAACAGATTGTTCATGCTTTTGATGTGGAAGACCCCCCGGTAATTGATTCAGGTCAGTTTAACGTGTGATCCAATACTATAAAAAATCGGTGATATAGGGGTTGGTCTCTCTTTCATGGGCCAGGGTGGAAACATCGGTTTCCCCGTAGGCATGGCCCGGCCAGACCCTGGTTTCAGGGGGAAGGGAGAGCAGTTTTTTTACCGACAGCAACAGGGTGCCCAGATCACCCCCACCCAGATCGGTCCGGCCCACGGCCCCCACAAACAGGGTGTCGCCGGTAAAGAGGTTGCCTGTCCTGTACAGGCATATGGAGCCGGGTGAGTGGCCCGGGGTGTGGATGATCTGAAATGTTTCCTTTCCGATGGCGAGTGAATCCCCGTCTTTCACCAGTATGTCCGGCCTGGGGGATGGTTTTTTCCCCAGCGCCAGAGAAAATGCTTTGTTTTTGCCACTGGTCAGTGAGTCGGCATCATCTTTGTGGATCACCAGTTGGGCGTCCGTTTTAGACAGGATCGCACGGTTGCCGCAGGTGTGGTCGGCATGGGCATGGGTGTTGACCACATACTTCAGGGCCAACCCAAGGGCTTTCACCCTGTCCAGAATTTTCTTCTCTGAGCCGGCCGGGTCAAGGACCAGGGCTTCTTTTTCTGTCTCGCAGCCTACAATATAGCTGAATACCGCCATGGGCCCGACCTTCATCTGTTCTATGTGCATAATTGCCGTTTCCCCCTATTAAAGTTAAACAGGTTGTGTAAACTGCTGAAGTTCTTTGATGAGTCTGGGAATCAGTTTGCGAACAACCCCTTCTTTTTCGTACGTGGTGACTGAGAAAAATTCTTCTGAACCCGCAAAGCCTGGGTTCATCATGGGAATTTGTGCCTGGAGATTGGGCGCCAGGGTTTCGAATCGGGTGATCATTTCCACCAGCGGAATCTCTTCTCCGGGATAATGCGCCAACCAATCCAGTCGTTTCATGCCTTCATAGCGAATACGGTCCAGCAAAAAAAGATACTGGTCAATCACCCGCATTTTATTTTTGGGTGACAATTCATTGAATTCAAATCCCGATCCCAGGTGATTGAGGCCCATAATCAGATCATAGAGATAAAATGTGCTTTTGTCTTTGCCCTGCACCAGGAATGAAAGGGTTTCAAGGGAAATATGGCCCAGACAGGTCTCCGGGGTGAAGTCTTCTTTAAACCGGCTTTTCCAGTTTCGAAAGGCCTTTTTTGCCAATAGTTGGGCTTTTCCTTCTTCCAGACTGATCACTTGCGTCATGGTTTACCGGCCTTTAAAGCAGGGTTTTCGTTTTTCCATGAACGCCCGCTTCCCTTCCTGTAAATCTTCGGTCATCAGTGACCGGGCAAAAAGTGACGCGAGTTTAGATTCTTCATCTTCGCTCAGGGCAGTGGTTTCGACCATTTTGTACAATGCCCGTTTGGTCCCCCTTAAAGCCAAGGGTGCATTTTCTGAAATCTCTGTTGCCATATCATAGGTAGCGGTCTTAAGACAATCAGGTGCCACCAAATCGTTTAAAAGGCCCATGCGAAGGCAGTTATGACTGTCATATTGACGGCCTGTCAGGAACATTTCAAGGGTTTTGGCAAACCCAAGAACCGTGAGAAACCGCCGAAAACCCGGTAGGGGATAAACAAGGCCCAGTTTTGCCGGGGGCATTCCCATGGCAATTCCATGTTTTCCGATTCGGATGTCGCAGGCCATGGCCAGTTCGCAGCCGCCGCCAAAAGCATGACCGTTCACCATGGCAATAACAGGGTAGGGGAAATTCCGAATGGCCTGAAGGGCCTTTTCAAGGGGGGAGATATTGTAAATGGGCGCCCCCGGGTTTTGTTCGTTGATTATGGGTATTGCCGATATATCATACCCTGCGGAAAAAGATGTTTCTCCCGCACCCCGTATCACGAGAGCTCTTATATCCGGATCGGAAGCGAGTCCGGAAACCGTATGGGCCATTTCCTGGAGAAGCCCGGATGTGAGAAAATTGTGCTTTTCAGGCCGGTTGATTGTCAGGGTGCAGATGCTTTTGTCGCGCTTTGTGAGAAGCTGGGTTTTGCCTTGATATTTCATGGGTCTGCCAAATTAAAACGAAAAGAAATCGCACGCAAAGCCCCAAGGCCCGCAAAGGAAAACAGGCTTAACCAAATTGTACACAATTCTTTAGGTCTTTGCGTTAAAAATAGACGATACCATCAGTCATCCGGTGTGTTGCTCTCCGTGTCAAAAGGAATACTCAATTCATAAATGCCGCTGTCCATGACAGCCTGAATGGGCACATCTGAAGCGGATTCGAACACCTTGAGCATCCCTTTGTTGGTGGCCAGCACATCTGCTTTGAATTCACGGATGCCATTTTCTTTTGCAATTTTCTTAAGGGTTCGAAAGAGAAAAGAAGCGATCCCTTTTCCTTGAAAATCTTCATCCACCACAAAGGCCACGTCCGCCACCGGTTTGTCAGGAAGGCGCACATAGCGCGCTTCGGCAACAATACGTCCGGCGCCCGGTTCTCCCATGAGTCCCACGATGGACATGGTTTTGGTGTAGTCTATATTCGCATATTCCTGCATCTTGGTGTGGGGCATGGTTTTGATGGGGGAGAAATACCGGTAATAGACCGATTTGTCGGAGAACCGATAAAAAAGCCGTCGCATCTCATCCACGTCCGAGGGCTTGATAGCCCGAAACCGAACGGTGATTTCCCCGGGAAAAACCTTTTCGCAGGCAAGGTCCGTGGGGTAAAGCGCCCCGGACTCCGGAAGATACAGCTGATCGGCATACAGGATGTTTTTTTCTTTGGCGAGACGAACCAGCTCCTCCCGATCATCGGGGTGGGCGATGTCAATCAGTGCCAGCGCCCTTTCCCGAATGGTTCGTCCGGTCATGGAGGCCACGCCGTATTCGGTAACCACCAGGTCCAAGAATTCGCGAATGGAAAACTGACCCGGATAATCCTCCACTGAAATCAGGATGTTGGACTCTTTTTTCAAATTGCGGCTGGGAAGCGCGATTATGGTTCGGCCCTTTTTGGAAAAGCGCGCGCCTTTGAAGAACTCCTGTGCTTCACTGGGTCCATCCCCCACATTGCCCTTGCCGCTGTGCAGGGCAACGCCGCCGCTGAGATCCACCTTGCGAACCGGCAGCACCACCATGGTGCGGTCGTTTCGCCCGATCCGTTTGGGGTCGGCCACCACGTCAATGCTTTGAAATTCAATGAGGGGGTTTCGATGGAGCCAGTAAAGCAGTTCCGGGGTGCCGATGGCATAGGCTGTCAGCGATTTTCCCAGGAAATGCCCCTTTTTTCGATTGGAGACGGCGCCGCTTTTGACCAGGTCCATGATGGCATCGGTGAAAAACGGGGAATGGATGCCCAGGTCCCGCTTGTTTTGCAGATGACGTGCAAGGGCGTCAAAGAGGTGTCCCGCCGAAAAGGAGAGACAACTGCCGTCCTCGATGAGGGAGGCCACATTGGCGCCAACCTTGTCAAAGACCGGATCAAAGGGAGGACGTTCAAAATATATGGGAGGCACATTGGACTCCACCAGAAAATCGAAATCATCCACATGAACAAAGGTGTCCCCCATGGTCCTGGGGGCTTCGTGGTTGATTTCGCCCACCACCAGGGAGGCCTGTTCCATGGCGTGTCTGGCCACGTCAATGGCGGGCCCGAGACTGCAGAAGCCCGACCGGTCGGGAGGCGTAATCTGAATGAACGCGGCATCAATTTCGATAATGCCGGATTGTATGAGTCTGGGAATTTCGGAAAAGGGGCTCGGGACCATATCAACACGGCCGGAGGTGATCTCTTCACTGGCGACCCACCCGGCAAAAAAGGTTTTCAGCCGATATTTATGGTTCTGATTCTGGGTAATGGAAATGGCAGGTCCAAAGCTAATCAACTGAACAAATTCCAGATCCCTGAGGTTTCCGGCGTCTGAACCCAGAAGGCTATTGACCAGCGTACAGGGTTCTGCAACACCGGTTCCCAGAAAAATGCTCATTCCGGGTTTAATCCTGGAAAGGACTTTTTGGGGGTCAACCAGTTTGGATTTCCATTCTTTGGGTTCGGTAACCGACATGGGTGAGGTTTCTCTCCTGATTTAAACGTTTTGAATAAAAATCATGAGGATTTGCCATCGCGCTTCATCTGGGCCATGACCACCCTTTGGCGATGACTGTAATCCTCTATTTTTGTTTCGTTTTGGTAAACACCCGTCTGGGCCAAGGTAAAGAGGGCTTCTTCCACCTGATATGGAGACATCTCCAATAAAAGCCAGCCGCCGGGGTGCAGAAATTGTGGTGCCTGACAAATGATTTGTTTCAGGAAATCCATGCCGTCTTTTCCGCCGTCCAGCGCCAGCATCGGTTCATAACGTTCAACCTCCGGGATGAGCCCCTGGATCTCGTGGGTACAGACATAAGGCGGATTGGATGCAATCAGATGAAATAGAGGCTTTTCAGCCATTAAGGGCTCGAAAAGGTTTCCCCGAAGAAACGTTATTCTCTCTGATACACCATGCGCCTGAGCGTTTAAACGGGCCAAATCAAGGGCTTCCCCGCTGATGTCTGTTGCAAGGATAAGGGCTTGGGGGACCTCTTTTGCCAGTGTGACGGAGATGACGCCGCTGCCGGTTCCCAGATCCAGTACGCGCAAAGGGGTTTCAGCAAATGTCCCTGCCAGCGTTATGGCCTGCTCCACAAGAATTTCGGTTTCGGGTCTGGGAATCAGGACATGAGGATTGACCCTGAATGCAAGGGACCAGAATTCCTGGATGCCGGTAATGTATTGCAGGGGTTCATGTTTCAGACGTCGTCTGATGAGGTCGCGATAACCGGAGACCTCTTCTTCGGTAAGCGGTTGATCAAAATTGAGATATAGCGATATTCGTTTAACGTGAAGCTGGTAAGCCAGAAGTACTTCAGCGTTGAGGCGAGCGCTTTCGATTCCTTTTTCAACCAGATAATCGGTTGCCGTCTCAAGCAGTGTTTTGATGCACCACGCTTTGGGGGTCATAACAGCGCTTGCATGGAAGTCAATTGCCGCCGGAATTCTTGAGGGCTTCGGTCTGAAAATGGGTAATCAGCGGCTCAATGATGAGGTTCAGATCTCCCTGAAGAAAATCCTCAAGTTTGTAAAGTGTAAGCCCGATGCGGTGGTCGGTGACCCGCGCCTGGGGAAAATTATAGGTTCTGATCCGTTCACTCCGGTCGCCTGTGCCAACAAGGGTTTTACGTTCTTCGGAAATTCGTGAGTGCTGCTGGGCTGTCTCAAAATCCAGCATGCGGCTTCTGAGAACTTTCATGGCTTTTGCCTTGTTTTTATGCTGGGATTTTTCATCCTGGCATGTGACCACCAGACCGGTGGGGAGATGGGTAATTCGAACGGCTGAATCGGTCGTGTTCACATGTTGGCCCCCATGCCCTGATGAGCGGTATACATCAATTCGGAGGTCTTCAGACTTGATGTCAACGTCCACTTCCTCAGCCTCCGGGAGCACCGCCACGGTGACCGCAGAGGTGTGTATCCGTCCCTGAGCCTCAGTCTCGGGCACGCGCTGAACCCGGTGAACCCCGCTTTCATATTTAAGCCGGCTGAACACCCTGTGACCCTCTACCAGCAAGATAACTTCCTTAAGTCCGCCGATGCCGGTCATGTTCTGGGACAGGACTTCAGTCTTCCAACGCCTCAACTCCGCGTAGCGGCTGTACATCCTGAACAGATCCGCCGCAAACAGGGCTGCCTCTTCTCCACCGGTGCCGGCCCTGATCTCAAGCAGGATATTTTTTTCGTCGTTTGGATCTTTGGGAAGCAGCAATACTTTGAATTCGTCTGCCACCTTTGCCAGGCGGGAGTTCAGTACGTCGTTCTCTTCTCTGGCCAGTTTCTTTATCTCAGGGTCCGGATCTTCCAGAAGGGATCGGTTTTCGACAATTTCATCCTGAAGGGCCTGATGCTCACGCAGAACAGAGATGATTGGGGCCAGGAGACTGTGCTCTTTTGCATATTTCTGGTAACGCTTCTGGTCTGAAATGATTTCCGGCTGCCCCAGAAAGGTTTCCAGCTCATGGTAGCGTTCTTCGGTTTCCTTTATTTTTTCAAACATTTCCATGAGCCCAGTATCTCTTTTTCCCCGACACCTTAACCCTTAATCCTTACACCTTATGCCTTATTGTACTTGGCGTATTTCTGTTTGAATCGTTCTATTCGACCGGCAGAGTCAACCAGTTTCTGTTTTCCGGTAAAAAACGGATGACATTGGGAGCATATTTCAATGTGAATGTCTTCAACGGTGGAACCGGTTTCAAATTCGCTGCCGCAGGCGCAGCGCACGGTTGTTTTATGATACTTCGGGTGAATGCCACTTTTCATTTTAATCTCCTCAATTTGTTGATCATCTTATGACATCAATTCTATTGGCTCATGGAATTAAGAAAATCCTTATTATCGCTTGTTCCCTTTATTTTTTCAAGTAAGAATTCCATACTGTCCACAGGGGTCAGCGGTGCAAGCAGCTTGCGAAGAATCCATATGCGGTTGAGATCGGCCTGCTCCAGCAGGAGTTCTTCTTTTCGGGTGCCGGAACGGTTGATGTCGATGGACGGGAACACCCGCCGGTCGCTCAGTTTTCGATCCAGGTGGATTTCCATATTGCCCGTGCCCTTGAATTCCTCAAATATCACCTCATCCATTCGGCTTCCGGTGTCAATCAGCGCCGTAGCAATAATGGTCAGGCTGCCCCCTTCTTCTATGTTTCTGGCGGCTCCGAAAAATCGTTTGGGTTTATGAAGGGCATTGGAGTCGAGACCACCGGATAGAATTTTTCCACTGGGTGGGACAACGGAGTTGTAAGCCCTTGCCAGCCGGGTAATGCTGTCCAGGAGGATCAGCACATCCCGCTGATGTTCCACCAGTCTCTTTGCTTTTTCAATGACCATCTCAGCAACCTGTACGTGGCGTTGAGGGGGTTCGTCAAAGGTCGAACTGATCACCTCGGCGTCGACGGATCGGGCCATATCGGTCACTTCTTCTGGCCGTTCATCGATCAGCAAAACGATTTTGTGAATGGATTTGTCGTTGGAGGTAACGCTGTTGGCGATATTTTGAAGCAGCATGGTTTTTCCGGTTCTGGGCGGTGCCACAATCAGGCCTCGCTGGCCTTTTCCGATGGGCGTCATGAGGTCCATGACCCGGGTGGAAAAATTATCTGCCTCAACCTCCATCTTGATCCTCTCATCAGGGTAAAGAGGGGTTAGATTATCAAACAGGATCTTTTCTCTGCTGATTTCAGGATCTTCGTGATTGACTTTTTCCACCTTCAAAAGAGCGAAATATCGTTCCGATTCTTTTGGCGGGCGAATCTGGCCGCTTATGGTGTCACCTTTTCTGAGGTTGAACCGGCGAATCTGCGAGGGCGAAATGTAGATATCATCGGGGCCGGGCAGATAATTGGCGTCCGGGGCTCTTAAGAAACCAAATCCGTCTGGAAGGATCTCCAACACCCCCTCGCCATAAATGAGGCCGTTTTGTGCTGAATGGGCCTGGAGCAACGAGAAAGTGAGTTCCTGCTTGCGCATTCCAGAAGCGCCCTCAATCTTAAACTCCTTTGCCATTTCAGTTAATTCACTGATTTTCATTGTTTTTAGTTCTACAAGATTCATGGTTGATCTCCGTTAGAAGGTTTAGGGTGCCTAAGCTTAGGCAATTTTGGGGTGGTTAAACGATATGTGAATTATGACAGGTTTCTCAGCAGAATAGTAATGGAGTTTATCCGAACGTCCGGTCTGACCGAATCTCCCAAAGAAAGGAATTAATTTATTTGCAAACCTATAGCGTTTTTTTTTCATCATGTCAAGCATTTGTTTGGGGGAACAGTCCTGAAGCACGTATTCCCCGAAACTTAAACTGACACAGCTCGCGGGGAT
>CAYSFQ010000019.1:0-23427 GCA_964430575.1 uncultured Desulfobacteraceae bacterium | reverse complement strand
TCATCAAAACCCTATGATTCATCAACGGATACAAACACGTGCTTCAGCACTGCATACTTTACCCCAAAGTCCACATAATCGCACAATCACTTCTGCTGCCTTTTCAAGCGCAACCACTGGAATCCATTCAGTTTTTGAGTGAACCATCATGGCACCGGTAAATATATTGGGGGTAGGAACTCCCATAAAACAAAGCCGCGCCCCGTCCGTCCCGCCTCGAATGGGATTCTCCCGAACGTCAATATCCGAGGCCTTGATGGCTATTTTGGCCTTATCCGCCACCTCCGGATACCGGCGCAAAACCTCCTTCATGTTCTTATATTGGTCTTTGGCCCTGACATTGATTTCCAACCCAACGTAACGCAGTTCAAATATCCGTGACAATTGTTTCAGGTAGTCTATTCGGCGATTATTTTCAGCTCGATCAAAATCCCGAATGATCAATTTGACCGTTGCAGAATTCTCATCGCCTGTTATTTGGGTCACATGATAGAATCCTTCACGATCCTCAGTATGTTCGGGGCTTTCCCATTCAGGCAGTGCCGCAATGAAACGGGCTGCCAGGGCCGCCGCATTGATCATTTTGTTTTTGGCATATCCGGGATGAATATTGTGTCCATTGAAAACCAGGTTAAAGCCCCATGCGTCAAAACATTCCTGTTCAATTTCCCCCATCATGCCCCCATCCATGGTGTAGGCAAATTCCCCCATCCGTTTCATTTGGATGAAATCCGTACCAGCACCAATCTCTTCATCAGGGGTGAAAACGATTCGCAGTTCCGGATGGGGCAGTTTTGGAAAAGCTTTAAAAGCACAGAGGGCCGCCATAATCTCGGCAATACCCGCCTTGTCATCGGCACCCAGAAGTGTCTGTCCGTCGCTCATAATGAGGGTTTCATCAATAAACTGCAACAGTTCCGGCGATTCTGCGGTTGTCAGCCGGATTTTTCCAGATCCGGGAAACTGAATATCTCCTCCATCATAATTTTCAATCACCACCGGCTTTACATGGGCGCCTGACTCCGATGGCGAGGTGTCGAGATGGGAACAAAATGTAATGGCAGGTCCAACAAAACCTGTCGAAGCCGGCAACGAAGCGTATACATAACAATGGGCATCGAGCTCAACATCCGACAACCCCAGTTCAATGAGTTCTTCCCTCAGAAGCCGGCCCAAAACCCATTGCCCTTCCGAAGAGGGATGCATTTTGGATGCGGGATCGGATTGTGTGTTGATCCGCACGTACTTGAGGAAACGTTCCCTTGCCTGCTTCCTCAAGAAATTACTGATTTCTTCAGTCATCTGCTGTTTTTAAGGGTTGCAATGTTCTCAAGGTAACCATCAATGACCTTCCCGGGATCCAACTTGAAAAGTTCCGCATAAGCCTTGAGAAAATTCTTTAGATAAAACGTCTGTGGCAGGGATGCGAGATCATCACTTTCGATGGCCGTCAATACTTTTAAACTGATCCGGGTCACTTGAAAGATCTCATCAACGGCTATGCCCACATGTTTTCGAAGCTTTTCCAGATCCTTACCGGAAATCAGGTCTTTTGACAGAATTTCCCGGGAAACCTCGGTAAAGTCTTCCCTTCTGATTCTATTTTTGACCTTTGCAGATAACGATTCCCGTCCTCTCGTTTTCTTAAGGGAAAACAGCGGGACGGGGCCCTTCGATTTAGGCTTTCCCATTTCCAGCAACGATGCATCGATAACGCCGGCATCAATCAGTTCTTTGTTGTAGGCCCCCCTTTGGTCCTTGTCAATTAATGTGGAAAAAGCCTCTTCTATCCTGCGCAGAATAGCGTTTCGTTCTTCACCGGTGAAAAAGGCCTCGGAAATCATTGAATCTTCTTCGTAGATGGAAAGCGCATTCCGATAGGCCTGTCTGATTTCGAAAGGCAAAGCATTGACAGGGACTTCCAACAGTTCGTAAAAATTGAGATTCTCAAACCTCTCCATATTTTCCAATGGTGCTTGATGTTTTTCCAGATTTTTTCAGCATCATCTCTGCCGTGTGTTTCAGGTCGGTTGAAGTCGGTGTATAGGGATATTTATTCGCAAATATGGTTTTGGCAAGTACAGAGTTATGCACCCGCTCGTCATAGGTAATATTGCCCACGAATTGAAAACCCGCATAAAAATGCCGGTTACAGACTTTTTCAATCTTATGGCCGAGCTTTTCATCAATATGTTTTCGATACTGGTTCAAAACGAGCTTAAAGGCGAGCTTCCGCAATTCCTTTTCAAGCAATTTTCCCCGGTCAGGGTCTTTTGTCATAACCCGGTCAACAATATCCAGGGGGGATTTGACCAGGCCGGCGTCGGATTCCCTGGCAAGTTCCTTGACAACATTGCTGAAGGCATAATGTTTCAGGATCTGCTTGACCCTTCTCAAATAGATCGCTTTGATAAGCTGAACGGTATTTTGTATGGAAGTGGGCTCCGGTGTGAAAACGAAAATACCCTCATGGGCTGATAGAAAAAAATCGAGCACATTATATGTAGAACCGGCACCAAGATCTACTAATACGGTGTCGAATGGCAGTCTATGGATGGCATTAATGATTTTCATTTTTTGGGCATAGAAAAGGTTCCCGATCTCCAGGGAACAGTCCACCGAACTGATGAGATGAAGGTTGGGTATTTCAGTGGGAACAGCGACCGCTGAAAGGTCATTGACAGATTTGTTCAGATAGCTGTTAAGCCCTTTTTTTACCTGACGGAATCCCAGGAGAGAATGGAGATTGGAACCCCCCAGATCCAGATCAACCAAGACCGTATTATGCCCATGCCTGGCGAACAGAGCACCAAAATTGGCCGTCAGAAAGCTCTTGCCACTTCCACCCTTTCCCCCGCCAACAGCATAAATCTGAGCCATAATCGTCATCCGCACGGTCTATTAATAAACTAAAACCATAGAAATATTACACTTTCACGGAATTAACGAGCATGTCAAGCAAAAGATGAAAAAATAAGAATATAAATGGATAAAACCCGATTAACCTTTGATTTTAGGGTCTTGCATAAAACCCAGGTTTTTCAGCTCATCATCGTAGTGCGGAATCATGTGATGCCAGGAGAAGCGCTTCATTTCCAGAGAAAGTTTTCCAATTTTTTCTTCCGAACCAGAAGTACCTAAGAGCACACGGGCCAGTTTCTCGACCAGTTCCTCCTGATTTTTGTAGAGAAAATCCCTGTGAGAGGATTCGGGAATAATCTCGGGATAGGATAGCCGTCGGGGCAGTAACGGGATACAGCCGGCACTGATTGCTTCCACCATTGAAATGCCGAAATTTTCCTGCCAGGCAGTACTGACAACCACCGTCCCCTCTTTCAACCACGCTTCATAGGCAAGTCTTGATGGTTCATAGCCATAACGGACAATCCTTTTTCCATATCGTTTTCGGGCAGCAGTGAAGTCTTTCGGGCAGTTTTGAAAATTCTCTCCCAGGAGGGCCAATTGGAAATCGATACCCCGCTTTATCATCTCATCCAGGGCCAGAAAAAAGTCTTTGGGATTCTTGTCAAACTCCCAACGGTGATTCCAGATAATCAAAGGCGGCTTCGATCGAACCGGGGGCGCACCATTGTTCAAGTTTGCGACGCCACATCCGGGATGCAGCACCCCGGCCCGGGAACGGATTTCATCCACCACCCAGGTCGGCCTGAAATCGGGCATCATTTTCAAAAACCTAGGCAACTTTGAAAAAAAGGCATCAAAGTGGGTTTGAGAGTTAAACAGGATACGTTTTGCAGCCAGTGCCGTGGTCATATCGGTGAATCCAAAATGGACATCCATGGCCTCCCCGGGCGCCAGGGGATAGGTGATCTGGCTCTCATGAAAATAAACAAGCGCTGGAGGACAACTTGTCCCCGCAAGGGACCGAAAATCAGAGAGACTCATGAGATCACTGGTGATCAGACCATCATAATCATCCAGTGGGGGACTATTTTTCAGAAAATAGAGCGCCGCCCCCCGCATGCGCCACTTCCAGAAACGGGCCGGCAAAGTCACCAGATCAATCTGATAGCGCGAATGAGCTGCCCACCCCTCCGCAAAATGCCGATGAGACCCACCAAAAAAGGGCTCCAGAAAAAGAAATTTCACGTTATACCTTTCCTCCTGATCATGGTTGTGATAGTTTCACCAACCATTTCAAGCAACGAGACTTTTGAAAATAGATTATTGAAACCAATATAACAAGCCAAACCAATTCACAATGGAAACCTGGAGACTCCTTGATACGCCGCCCATGACGGCAGCCGAAAACATGGCGCTCGACGAAACCCTGCTGGAGCTGAAAAACCATGGGCATACCCCCAATACCATCCGCTTCCTTCAGTTTTCCCCCAGGAGTGTTCTGGTGGGGTATCATCAGTCTGTGGCAGAGGAAATACGAAAAGGATACTGCCAGAAAGAAGGCATCGAGATTAACCGGAGAATCACGGGCGGTGGGGCCATTTTTTTTGATGAAAATCAGCTGGGTTGGGAAATCATCTGTGATAAATCGTTTTTTAACGTTAACATTCCCACAGCGCACTTGTTCAAAACCCTTTGCAACCCCGTATTAACGGCACTCTTAATGTTTGGTGTTGAAGCCGATTTTCGTCCCCGCAACGACATCGAAATTGATGGGCGGAAAATTTCCGGCACAGGGGGAACGGACTCAAAAAATGCTTTTCTTTTCCAAGGCACCATGCTGGTGGATTTTGACGTTGATACCATGCTGCGGGCCCTGCGCATTCCTGTGGAAAAACTCAAGGCCAAGGAGATTGATTCAGTCAAGGACCGTGTGACCTGTTTGAACTGGGAACTGGGGCATACCCCATCTCTTTCGGATATCAAATCCGCCATCAAACATGGGTTTGAAACGGGCCTGAGCATACGTCTTGTGCCTGGTGACATGACCCCCAAAGAGCACCTTTTATTCAAAAAAAAGCTACCTTATTATCAATCCAGCCGGTGGATAAATTCTGTCAACCCCAGGTTTCAAAAACGGGACTCGGTCCAATCCGCTTACAAGGCCGAAGCCGGCATGATCCGCTTTACCCTTGTGGTCAATTTACCCCAGAGAAGGCTTAAGGATATCTACATCACAGGGGATTTTTTATCGTTTCCATCCCGTGCCCTTTTTAACCTGGAAGCGGCACTGCGTGGCGCATTTTTGGACCGAGAGCATCTGCACGGCATTATCCGATCATTTTTTGACGAGAAAAAAATCATGATCCCGGGTATGGATTCCCATGATTTTATGATTCCACTGGATCAGGCCCTTGAAAAGATAAACATCACAGCGTTCGGGCTTAGCCTGAAACACTGCAACCAGATTTCCGTGGCCAACGGATCCTTTGAAGCGGTGATCCGCAAAAAACCATCCGTCCTCCTACTCCCCTACTGTGCCAAACTCACAGATTGCGATCTCCGCTACCATAAAGAATGCAGGATCTGCGGAGAAGATGGCTGCACCATCGGTCCAGCCTGGACCATGGGCCTGAAGGATCGCATGGAGGTGGTGAGCATCATCAGCTTTGAAGACCTGTGGGCAGAGCTGCAGAAAATGAAAAAAAACGGTGTGAAAGCCTATATCGGCTGCTGCTGCCAGCCTTTTTTTGCAAAGCACGTGGACGATTTCAGGAAATCAGGGTTGCCCGGCATACTGCTTGATATCGACAACACCACTTGCTACGACCTGGACCAGGCCAGGGAAGCTTACGCTGGGAAATTCGAAAGCCAGACCAACGTGGATCTGGATCTCCTTGAAACAGTCCTGAAGGCGGCTTGCGGTTGATAATCTTTTTTCATTCTTGACCCCTGACAAGCCCAATATTACCTTATCACCTGGTTTTCTGTCACAAAAAACAAGAAGTTCATTGACTGAAAAACCTAAAACATTAAACTTAAAACTTAAAACTGCGGCTTGCCGCCCTAGAATCCCGTTATGAAACCTATCACCTGTGACATTCTGATCATCGGCGCCGGACCGGCCGGTTCCTCTGCCGCTATTGCCGCTGCCACAAAGGGTATGGATGTGCTCGTGGTGGAACAGCGGGCCGAAATCGGTGTTCCGGTGCAGTGCGCTGAATACATACCGGCCCCCCTGGTAGGGCAACTCAATCTGGGAACCGGTTTTGTGGTCCAGAGAGTTTCTAAGATGCGGACCATTCTACCCGATGGATCAACTTCGGATATGGCCGCGCCGGGATTCATAATTCACCGGGACCGATTTGACCAGGACCTGGCCAGGCAAGCCCGGAAACTGGGCGCTGAGTTCCTCCTTTCCACCAAAGCTGTGAAGCGAACCGAAGAAGGACATGTGGTGATAAAAAAAGGGGCCGGCGAAATGTCGCTCATGGCCCCTAAAATTATCATAGGCGCAGACGGCCCCCGATCAAAAACCGCTTTGTGGTGCGGTGCTTCAAATGGGGATCTTCTGCCGGCAGCACAGTATATAATGCCGCTGTGTTCTCCCATGAATCACACCGAGGTGTATCTTTCTCCCGATTTTTATGGCGGGTATGGATGGCTTTTTCCAAAAGGGGAGACGGCCAATGTGGGCCTGGGCATAAAACGGATCAACGGAAATCCCAGCAGACTTCATTTCCTGTTGGGCCAATTCGTTGAAAAGCTCAGAAAGGAAGGTAAAATCAAAGGGGGACCCTTGGGTTCCACCGCAGGCTGGATTCCCGCCAAACCGCTGAAAAAGGCGGTTTACGGCAATGTCCTCCTGGCAGGGGATGCGGCAGGCCACACCCACCCCATTACAGGCGCGGGCATATTCGCAGCTGTTTCCTGTGGCCATATGGCAGGGTCATGGGCTGCAGAGGCCATCAAGAAAGGTGATCTCGGAATATTGGCAGAATATGATCATGAATGGCAGGGTCTTTTTGGCCACACCCTCAACCGCGCCCGTGAAAAACGTCGGCGCATGGAGCGGGAATGGGATCGGTTTCACCAGATCATAAGGTCCTGCTGGATCGGCTTTCGAGAATATTATGAGCGAGACCCAAGCGGATAAGAGGAATAAAATGACCCAGACCGAACAAACAAAAATATTAGAGAGCCCGGAGTATCTTCGAATGAGCCTTGCCGCGGCCATGACCCTGGGCTTGAAACCGGGTCGATTCTATCGCAATGCCAGATTGTATTGCATCAACCTGCTGCTCACCTATCGTGCCGGCTGTGCCGCGAGATGCGCCTATTGCGGTCTTTCCAACAAGCGTGACGGGCAATACAGCAACAAGAGCTTCATTCGGGTGACCTGGCCCACCCATTCGCTATCACAGATCATTGAACGAATTTCGGATCGTTCACACAAAGTCAAACGGATCTGTATCTCTCAAATCACCCATAAGCGATCCATAAAGGACACCAGGGACATTTGTTCCAGATTACGTTCCAGTTTTGACATCCCCGTCTCTCTGCTCATCTCCCCTACAATTCTGTCAAGAGGCGATCTTCTGGACTTCAAGGATGCCGGGGCCGACAAAATCGGCGTGGCCATGGACCTGGCAACCCCTGAACTATTTGACAAATACCGCGGCAAAGGGGTTGGCGGCCCCCATACCTGGGAGACCTACCGGCAGTGTTTGTCCGATGCCATTGCCATTTTCGGAAAACGCAATGCCGGAAGCCACTTTGTCACCGGAATGGGTGAAACCGAAAAAGAAATGGTGGAGGCCATCCAGAAGATTCAGAATTCAGGCGGATGGACCCATCTATTCTCCTTTTTTCCGGAAGCCGATTCACAGATGAAGGGACACCCCATGCCGGAAATGGGTCAATACCGCCGCATTCAACTGGCCCGATATCTAATGGACGAGGGCATCAGCCGGGCTGAAAAAATGGCATTTGACGCCTCGGGTCGCATTCTTGATTTTGGTCTGACACCCGGGGAACTGGGCCGCATCATTAACACAGGCGAACCGTTTCGCACCAGCGGCTGCGAAGGTTACGACGGTCAGGTGGCGTGCAACCGCCCCTATGCCAACTCCAGACCCGGGCCTGACATCAGAAATTATCCCTTTCCACCCAATGAAGAAGATATTCATCGCATACGACGTCAGATGGGAATGGCAATTTCATGACTTTTTGAAGTGGTTGATAATACCCGCCTTGACTCCAACCGACTATTGATGATATCATTTTATTAAGGTCTTCGGATATGAGGGCGCTCGAGAATTAAACCGGTCGCCTGTTTCGTTGAAAAAAAATTTGGAACAAGTTGATATCGTAGCAAATTGGGTTTGTTATGGAAAATGTCTTAGCATTACCGGTCGGATTGAAGACAAAAAACGGCAGAAACAGATCACAAACAATCGGGATAAGTTTGATGCCGTACAGCGACTGCTTCAATGCGGTTCATGCCGTTTTAAATGCGCTATGTGTGGTCGTCATGCGGAAGAAGCCAAACCTTCGTCACAGAAGAAGCTTCATTCCGAGTTCAGTTTATGTGAGAGCTGCGGCGCCGAATTTGAAGATTACATTAAAATTTCTGAAAAAAAGGGACAACCCCACGATATTTTCTGGCACAACAGAGAATGGCTTGAACTGTGGTCCTGCTGGGTGGCGTACCAGCGATCCCTCAATAAATTCAGGAAATCTTTTAGCATGAAGCAGTTGCCTGATAACGAATGCAAATAATAACCGCCCACCGGATTTCCAAATCGCGAACCCGGATCTGGCATGTTGTTTTTTTGATCCAGTCACGCCCAGGCTGTTTTGTGATCAACTCGAAATGATTCATGTAATGGAGGTAACCCGATGTTTGGAATAGGCATGCCGGAATTGATTATCATTTTAATCATTATCCTGGTTATTTTCGGGGCTGGAAAATTGCCTGAAATCGGAAGTGGCATTGGCAAAGGGATCAAGAATTTCAAGAAAGCCACCCATGAAGCGAAAAATGAAATTGATGAGCCCAAAGAAGAAAATGATGAAAAACAAGAGGATAAATCCTAAGCTCAATCGACCGGACCCGCCCCTGCCGAATCCCCATGAACGGCAGGGGCATTTTTTCTAGAAAGGAATGTTGTCGTCAGGAAGGTTTGGTGGAGGTTCTTCGGGTAAATCACCCTGGGGTGCTCTGCTCTCCATCCTGTCACCTGGAGATCCGAGCATCTGCATTTTGTAGGCAACAACTTCCGTTGTATACCGTTTGTTCCCATCCTTGTCTTCCCATTGCCTGGTTTGAAGGCTTCCCTCGATATAGACCTGGCTTCCTTTTTTCAAATACTCCCCGCAAATCTCTCCAAGCCGCCGCCAGGCCACGATCTTGTGCCATTCGGTCTGCTCCTTTTTCTCGCCCGTATTCTTGTCTTTCCACGTTTCTGTCGTAGCAATAGAAAAATTGGCCACCGCTACGCCGCTGGGGGTATATCGAACCTCCGGATCCCCTCCCAGATTCCCCACCAGTATTACCTTATTAACACTCGCCATGATAACATTTCCTCCCCTCTTATCTGATTCACAGGACCCATATGGACCGTCTGAAGTTTCTCCAATACCATATGCAATGGAAACAAGTCAAAGGCATTCATAATCCCCGGGTATGGTGAAAAAAAGAGAATTCCCTGTTGACTGAGGCGGCTCAAACGTTTAAGGTGCTGTTTATTCAAGAAATTGATCAACCATTTGATTATAGGAACAAAATCTGTTGAGGTACAACCCATGTTAAAAATCATACCACTGGGGGGCTTAGGTGAAATTGGCCTCAATATGATGGTCATTCAACACGGTTCCCACATGGTGATTATAGACGCCGGCTTAATGTTCCCGGATGATTACATGCTCGGCGTGGACCTGGTTATTCCCGATTTCAGCTACCTCAGGGAAAACCGAGATAAGGTTAAAGCCGTTATTCTTACCCATGGCCATGAAGACCATATCGGCGCCATGCCTTTTTTGTTGAAGGAATTTCCGGTTCCCGTATTCGGCACGGGGTTCACCCTGGACCTGCTCAGAGAAAAACTAAAAGAACATATCCTGCCTCAAAATGCCGACTTTCAGACCGTAATTCCAGGAGAAATCCATGAGATCGGTCCATTCAAAGTGGAACACATTCGCGTCAATCACAGCATTGTTGATGGGGCGGGTCTGGCGCTGGAAACCCCGGAGGGCCTCATCCTTCATTCCGGAGACTTTCGCATCGATCCCACGCCGGTGGATGAACAGACGACCGATCTCATCCGTTTTGCCCATTTTGGGGAAAAAGGCGTCCTGGCCTTTTTTTCCGATTCCACCAATGCCGAAAAAGAAGGCTACACCCTCAGTGAAAGGGATGTCAAAAAAACGCTCAGAGATTTCTTTCTGACCTGCCCTGGAAGGCTGATCGTTGCCAGTTTTGCCTCAAATATCACGAGAATCCAGGAGGTCATTTCCCTGGCGGAAGAGTTTGGCCGAAAGGTGGTTTTCAATGGAAAAAGCATGATCACCAATGTGGGAATCGCCAGGGCCCACGGGTTTATCCATTATTCCGAGGATCTTGAAATTACCGAAAAAAAAATGAAATCCCTTCCGGATACACAGGTGGTGGTGATTACCACCGGCAGCCAGGGAGAACCCATGAGTGCCCTGAGCCGAATGGCCAGAGATCAGCACAAAGGCATAAAGATACACAAGGGTGACACCATCATTCTCTCCTCCAGGTTCATTCCAGGCAATGAAAAGGCCATTACTTCGGTTATCAACAAGCTGTATGCCCTCGGAGCGGATGTGATCTACGAAAATGTTTCCGACATTCATACCTCCGGACATGCCAGACAGGCGGAATTAAAGGTCATGCTGAGTCTCGTGAAACCTCGATATTTCATCCCCATCCACGGTGAATACCGGCACCTGGTTAAACACGCTCGAATTGCCCTCGACATGGGGATGGACAAAGATCATGTGCTCATTGCCCGGGATGGTGATGTCATCAGTTTTGATGAGGGTATCGGAAAAATAAAAGGCACCGTGCTAACAGGGCGAACGTTTGTTGATGGCAAAGGGGTCGGCGATATTGAGGAAACCGTCCTGAGGGATCGGCGAAAGCTCAGGAGCCACGGCATGGTGGTGGTTCAAATGGTTTTGGATGAACAGACAGGCAAAATTCTATTCGGCCCGGAAATGATATCCCGCGGCTTCGTATTTGAAGATCATGGGAAGTTTATTCTTGAGGATGCCCAATGTATCGTGTTAGAGGTGATCGACGAAATAGAAAAACCTTTTCCTGTGGATGGCAGAAGGCTGGAAGCGGAAATCCGTAGACGGCTGAAACGCTTTTTCTACAACGTGATAGAGAGAAGCCCCCTCATCATACCGACCATCATCGTTTTGTGAGTGTAATTTAAAGATGAAAAGAAAGAAACAAGCATCGTCTAAGCCAGATAAAAAAGCACCGCAATCCAAATCCGAGCAATCCGCAAGCCAGCGGCATCCGCTCAAAAAAGAAATCAGAGGGCTCATTTTCCTGCTCCTGGCGATTGTTCTGAGCGGCAGTCTTCTCTCTTCTTCTCCCCTGGATAAACTATTCTGGAACGTGGCAGGCAATTTAGGGAAAGCCCATAACCTCTTTGGAACCGTCGGGGCCCATTTATCCGGTGGCCTGTTCGATCTGCTGGGGATTGCCGCGTTCTGGGTGCCATTGATCCTGTTTATACTATCTTTTATCACATTCAAGGGTCGTTCCCTTCAATCACCCGTAAAAGGGATCATTACCGTGTTGATCATGCTGGCCTCATTTTCAGCATTGTTGAGCCTTCAGTTTCAAAATGGTCTTTTCTACAGGGGAACCACCATGGCCGCGGGAGGACTCATCGGCCTTCATATTGCGGGGGTGTCCATCACGATCCTCAATCCTTTCGGGTCCTATGTTTTTCTGGCATCCATCTTCGCCATATCATTGCTGACGGTGACCCGCCTCTCCTTCGGCTGGATTTTCTCCCGGCTCGGTTTGTGGATATTGGGAATTTTCAAAAAAATCAATGACATCCTGACAAAAAGAAAAGAACGGAAAAAAAGAGCACGGAAAACCCTGGTGGCCCGTGGTAAAATCAAGAAAAAACCAAAAGTCAACATCGTGGAGGCCACAAAAAAGGAGCCCCCTCCCCCGCCCCGGCAGAAAAAATTTTCATTCATGCAACGGCCGGGAGAATTCCAACTCCCGACCCTGGATCTTCTGAGCGCCCCGCCAGAAAACAAGAACATCACCTTTCAGCGTGATGCCCTGGAGATGAATGCGCGCCGGCTGGAAAAAAAGCTGGAGGACTTTGGTGTGGAGGGGGAAGTGGTGGAAATCCTCCCAGGGCCCGTCATCACCATGTATGAATACAAACCGGCACCCGGGGTTAAAATCAGCAAAGTGGCGGGTCTATCCGATGACCTGGCGTTAACCCTGAGGGCTCAGAGCATCCGCATTGTGGCCCCCATACCGGGCAAAGCCGCCATCGGAATTGAAATCCCCAACAACCAGCGCGAAACTGTTTATTTACAGGAAATGCTTTCCAGTTCCGCCTATACCGATACCAAAAGCAAACTGCCCATTGCCCTGGGAAAGGACATCACCGGGTCCGCCGTGGTGGCAGATCTTGCGAAAATGCCCCACCTGCTGGTGGCAGGCGCCACCGGAACCGGTAAAAGTGTCTCCCTCAACGCCATGATCCAGAGCCTCCTCTATACGCTTACCCCGGAGACGGCGCGATTCTTGATGGTGGACCCCAAACGCATTGAGTTATCCGTCTATCAGAACATCCCCCACCTGCTGCATCCCGTGGTTACCCAGCCCAAAGATGCCAACAAGGCCCTCAGGTGGGCTGTTTCAGAGATGGAACGGCGATATATGCTGCTCTCCGACAGGGGTGTCAGGAATATTGACTCCTACAACCGGAAAATCGCTAAACAGGCCAAGAAGAAAGATCCCGTCGGAGAGGGGGGCAGAGAGGGGGGCGAAGAGAACGGCGAAGACCGGGGCACCGATCGCCACCTTCCCTATATCATTATTATTATTGATGAACTGGCGGATCTTATGATGATCAGTTCAAAGGAAGTGGAAGAATCCATTACGCGCCTGGCCCAGATGGCCCGGGCTGCCGGCATTCACCTGATCATCGCCACCCAGCGTCCCTCGGTCAATGTCCTCACCGGCATCATCAAGGCCAACTTCCCTACCCGCCTGTCATTCCAGGTTTCCAGCAAGGTGGACTCCCGAACCATCCTGGATACCAATGGCGCGGAACATCTCCTGGGAGATGGGGATATGCTTTTCATGCCCCCCGGCGTGGGCCGCATTACGCGCATTCACGGCGCTTATATCTCCGAGGAAGATGTCAAGGGGGTGGCTGACTTTCTGAGGAGCCAGAAAAAACCGGACTATGACACCACTATCCTTTCCCACATGGAGAAAGATGAAACCAAAGATGAAGAGCCCCTCGAACTGGATGAAAAATTTGATGAAGCCGTGGAAGTGGTCTGTAAAACCGGGCAGGCCTCCATCTCCATGTTACAGCGAAAAATGAGGGTGGGTTACAATCGAGCGGCCCGAATGATTGAAGCCATGGAAATAGAAGGGATCGTGGGACCGTCGGACGGGGTCCGCCCGCGGGAAGTATACGGCAGAAAGGGAGGATGACATGCGAAAAATTCTGTTGCTGATACCCGCGCTGATACTCTTGGCCTATTCGCCTGCCTCAGCGGAAGACGCCCTTTCAAATATCCTTCAAGGGATCAAAGGGCATTATGGGCATACTCCAGGACTTTCCGTACCCTACACCCGCGATGTCATGACCCGATCCATGAGCATGCTGGGCGCCCAAGCCAAAAGGGATCTGGCCTCCGGCACCATTCATTTCAAATCCCCCCATTTTCTGAGGCTGGACCAGGAAAAACCCGGGCTGGAAATCATCATCGCCAATGATGATATTCTCTGGTGGTACATCCCCCGAAAAAAGGAGGCCCACCGGTATCGGGCGAAAGATTTCGGCAGGGAACTGAGGCTGCTCAGTGACATTTTCAGTGGCCTGGCAGAGGTTGAAGACAGTTTTAAAGTGCAGTTTCAGGAGAAAGATGAAAAAGGGGACGTCAGAATCGTCCTGGTCCCCGACCCGCCCTGGCAGGAAATTGACCGCATCATTCTCACCGTAAGCCCCGAACATGAAATCCGGTCTGTTCGCATTTTCAACGCATTGGGGAGCGTCACCCGATTCAATCTCGGTGATTTTGAACTTGAAAAAACCTTTGAAAAAGGGTTCTTTGAATTTGTTGCGCCGCCCGGGGTCAACGTCATCGTCGAAGGGAAAAATTAGGGCCTCGGCAGTTCACCTGATCGGTGTTCGGGGTCATAGATCGAGATCATCAAGCGGGCTTGCAACGCCCTGGGCGCCCTGTCCAAGGAGATGGGTGTAGATCATGGTTGTGGAAAGATCAGAATGGCCCAGAAGCGCCTGAATGGTACGGATGTCCGTTCCGCGTTGATAACGTGAAAATAGGCTAATATCAAGGCGCAAATGCTTTGATAATAGAATATCGGCGCATTAACGCTTCGATACTGGGTTTTTTGAAGACTTGTCAGGGCAAATTTACCTGATAATGGCCGCTCAGCTCGGCCATTATGACTACAAACAGATAAGGATAGATCAGTGGAAGATTATCAACTTTTAATAGACCTTCATAAAAGAGCAAACCGCCAGGGTCCAGGCGGTGATTCAGAGACGGAAAAGGCACTCAGCCAGGCCATGACAGACCGATCTGCGCCATTAAAGATTGCCGATATAGGCTGCGGCACGGGGGCTTCCACCCTATTGCTCGCCCGTCTGTTGAAAGCTCGGATTACGGCAGTGGACTTCCTTCAAGACTTTCTTGAAGTACTTGAAGGTAGAGCTGAAAAAATGGGGCTTTCTGAAAAAATAACGACCCTTTGCTGTTCAATGGACAATCTGCCGTTTGAAGATGAGGAATATGATGTTATCTGGTCTGAGGGTGCAATATACAATATCGGCTTTGAAAGGGGCGTAATAGACTGGAATCGTTATCTGAAAGCGGGCGGACTACTGGTCGTTTCGGAGATTACCTGGATAACGGCCTCCCGTCCGTCGGAACTCCAGAAACATTGGGAGGGCGAATACCCCGAAATCGATGTGGCCTCTTCAAAGATAAGCGTACTGGAGAAGAACGGCTATTCTCCGATCGGCTATTTTGTTTTACCAGAGCATTGTTGGCTGGATAATTATTATAAGCCAATGCAGGATAGCTTTAAGGATTTCCTCAACCGGAACGGCAATAGTGAAGAAGCACGCGCAATAGTGGAAGCGGAAAATCGAGAAATTGAACTGTATGAGAAATATAAAACACACTACAGTTACGGTGTATATATCGCTAGAAAGTTGGACTGGCCAAAGCCATCGGATGGGCCAAGATAACTACCTGATATGAAATGAAATGCTCTTGAAATATCCCCTATTTTTGAGCCTATATCGCCCTTTTTAGGGGCAAAATGAGCATTATAGGGTTGGATGAAGCATGGGCTATTTTCTATTTTCCACTTTTTGGGGTCAAAAAAAGCGATATAGGGTCTGAAATCACCACTTTTCATAGTGTTATTTACTAGAAATTAATATGTTGTCTTGGCGACCCCAATCCAGCAATCCAGCAGCAGTCGTAATCGTAGTATTATTATAGAGCCCGCAAAAAATGACGCTTTGATTCGTGTACTTACTATCGTACCTCCGAATAGAGGCAAGGTTTCAAAGTAAATGGATCGCCCAACGACCGCATTCACCAGATGAACTGGTTATGCTCATAATGGAATTTCCGCTTGACATATTACGCCTTTCGTAATACTATTGGTATATGATAAAATCATTTGCCTGTCGAGATACTGAAAAGCTGTTCAACGATCAGCGTGTCCGCCGTTTCCAACCTTTTGAACGGCAGGCGAGAAAAAGGCTTATGGTTCTTCATGCCGCTCCGAGTATGAAAGCTTTAATGCTTAATCCAGGTAATAAGTTTCATGCTCTAAAGGGAGATAGGAAGGGACAATTCGCTATCAGCATTAACAAACAATGGCGTGTATGTTTTGGGTGGCATGATGCCAATGCATTTAATGTTGAAATTATTGATTATCATTGAGGTATTGATATGAGTGCTGAGAAACTTCTTGATCCGATTACACCGGGTGAAATCCTGCGTGAAGATTTCATGGAACCCTTGGGTATTAGTATAAATCAGCTTTCACGTGACCTTTCTGTTCCTCCCAATAGGATCAGCGAGATTGTCAACGGGAAAAGATCCATTACTGCCGATACCGCCTTGAGATTGCATCGCTACTTTAGTGTTGAAGCTCAGTTTTGGCTGAACTTACAAACTGAATATGATTTGCGAAGGATGAAGCGTAAAATTTGGTTTGACATCCAACGGCGAATTATACCGGTTAAGACGACGGAAACAGGGATTGAGCATAGTGCCAGGGCATAATCGGGTAGCCGGGTTTTCGGATGTCGGATGGGGTCGAGCCAAGATAACTAGTTGATATGAAATGAAATACTCTTGAAATATCCCCTGTTATTGGGCCTATATCGCCCTTTTTAGGGGCAAAATGAACATTATAGGGTTGGATGAAGCATGGGCTATTTTCTATTTTCCACTTTTTGGGGTCAAAAAAAGCGATATAGGGTCTGAAATCACCACTTTTCATGGTGTTATTTAATAGAAATCAATATGTTGTCTTGGCCCCAATCCACAATCCACACACTTGCCGTAGAAATGAACATAGCCGAACCTGTCGCTACACATTGACCGGAAGGGTCTTGCGGCTTGAGGTGTTATCTAATTATTACAAGCTCAATCTTACTCGGCTTCGTTTATTGCATAGTCACCCTTCCGTCAAGTGAACTTGTCGTTATTTCCGGGTATGCTGGTTTGGGTATAAAAAACAAAAGAAGAAATACAACAATAAAAATGAAATCTTTTATTTTATCTACTATAATAGGGAATGATATTCCTAAATCAGTTCTTAAAAGTTAAAGATACGAGAACAACACAATATAATAATCAATATTCCTATCAATTCAATCGGAACCACAAAATAAAGAATTATTATGATCTTAATTAATATATTGTTTCTTAAAAAAATGCTGATCATTGTTAATCCAATAATGGTGATGCTGCTCTATGTCAGTTTAAAGCCGCATGCATCATCGCAACAGCGCAAAAAAGATGCCGTAATTATATTTATCGCATCATGTGCTTTAGCAATATTTTTTATTATTGTAGGTAAATATATCTTATTAGCCTTTGATATAGGTGTTAATTACATCAGCTTAACCGGAGGAATAATGATTATTGCTGCGGCATGAGAGTTGATGCATTCGTCCAAAAATAAAAGTAATATCCCAAGTGCATCCAAAAGTATAATAAACCCAATCGTTGTACCTGTATGTATAGGAGGGGCATCAATATCGATTATTCTGGAAACAACATCACAACTTAATTTTAGTGTACTAACGGTAATCGGCTTGTTGGTTGTAGTCGTTATAGTATATACTTTGAGTTCATTAGCATGTTTTTTTTCTGAAAAAATCTGTCAATATCTCGGAACAGCAATGATGGAAGTCGTTATGATCTTTATGGCTTTTATGATATTGGCAGTTGGGTGAATATAACAATCAACAGTTTAGCTAATATTATTCTAGGAGTTATCAATCAATAGCAGTTAAAAATATTCGAATTGTGTCGAACAAAATATTATTACTATACCAAACAGGAGGAATCGATGAAATCAATTTTTACTAATCGTCCGCATATTGCAGAGCTAGATTCGCTTTATGCATTATTTGAAGAAGCTAAGCAAAATGCAATTGGCTATCCGCTTAATGCCTATTTTGATAATGAACCAATCAGAAAGTTTTTGGATTTTCATATTAACAACTGTGGTGATCCTTTTGAAGATTCATCTTTTTACCGCTTAAATACACATTGTTTTGAAAAAGAGTTAATCACACATTATGCACATCGCTTTAATATCCAACAGGATTATTGGGGTTATGTAACCAATGGTGGCAGTGAAGGAAATCTGTATGGTATGTATCTTGGACGCGAAAAATGCCCGGATGCCGTTTGCTATTTTAGTGATCAATGCCATTATAGTGTCGAGAAAAATGCGCGTTTACTGGGTTTGAGCCACAAGGTTATTCCATCATTAGAAAATGGAGAAATAGATTATTCAGCGCTTAATCAAGCCTTAGCAGAAGATCAAAATACAACTGCGATTGTAGTTGCAACTATCGGCACGACAATGCTTGGCGCAATTGACAATGTACCTAAAATACATCAAGCTTTGGTTGAGAATCAAAAAGAATTACACTATATACATTGCGATGCGGCTTTTTTTGGAATTCTACTAAGTACAATTGAGGCTCCTATCTGCAAGGACTTTGACTTTCGTCAGGACATCGATTCAATTTCCTGTAGTGGCCACAAGACTATTGGATCACCCATTCCATGCGGTATTGTCATTGTAAAAAAAGAAAATGCCGATCGCATTACCTACAAAGTGGAATACACAAATTCGCAAGACAACACCATTACCGGTTCACGAAATGGTATCACTCCACTCTTTATGTGGTATGAGATGCAATATGAAAAAATAAACACAAATGCATTAAAGCAAGCGTTAACCGATTGTTATACCTTAGCCGATTATGCTGTTGACACAATAAATAAAAATGGCTGTAAAGCCTGGCGTAATCAATATTCAAATATAGTTGTATTTGATAAAGGTAAACTAGAAGTTATAAAAAAATGGCAATTGGCAACTGAAGGCAAATATTCACACCTTATTATGATGCCACAAGTAACAAAGCAGATCGTTAATCGATTTATTGATGACTACTGCCAGTAGCTTGTGAGTGGGGTCATGAGCAAGAATAGGAGCAAGAATAGGGGACAGACCCCGTTTATTCAGATTACCCGTTGGAATGGCGAACCAAACGCTTCACCAGATACCTGACAGTCCTGCGGTCCTGGCGGGGGCCGGAGGAGACGCTGGTGAGCTTGTCGTTGAAATAGGCGGGTACGGTAATGACAGCATACGCCACTTCTCCCCCGAAGGATGCTTCGGCATCCAAACGGATCTTCTCCAGAATTTTGGCGGAGATTTCCTCGGGAGAAAACTCCTTTTCCCCGAGGATGATACCCAACTTATTGGCTGTCCCCCTGGAATGCCGATCAATCCGGTAGCTCACGCGCTTTTCTTCAATGATCTTCTGAACCTCCCGGTTGAGAATACTTCCCCCCAAGAGACGTTTTGACGGCGGACGGTATTTTCGGGATCCTGCTTCATCCATTCCAACGCGCTCGGCAAACCTATTTTATCATGCTCTAAAAGCTTGAATCTTGACAGCTTATTATCTATGGTACCAGAAAATATCCAGCAGGGAATCGATATGCACAGCGCTTTAAGAAAAATGGCCGATGTTGTTCAAGACGCACCGTCGGTTTTACAAAACCTCAAGGCCGAAACTTCCAAACAAATGATCGGATATTTCCACCCGGTGTTTCCCGCGGAAATCCTGTATGCGGCCGGACTCCACCCGGTTCAATTGTATCCCCGTTTAGATGAACCCATAACCCTGGCGGACGATCATCTTCAAACGTACCTGTGCGCCTATCTGAGGGCGGAGTGGGACCAGATATTGAAAGGGGAACGCCCGTACCTGGATGGCGCCATCATCCCCAGAAGCTGCGAGGCGGTCACCTTCCTATTTCAGACATGGAAACGGCACAACCCTTTCAATTTCATCGATTACGTAAATATCCCCTGGAAAAAGAGCGCCAACACACTTTCTTTCTTCACAAAAGAGCTGCAACGGATCAAAAAAAACCTTGAATCCTTTATTCATGGGGAAATCACATCCAGCGCCCTCGCAGATGCCATTGCGCTTTACAACCAAAACAGGTCGCTTTTAAGAAAAGCGTGTAAGCTGGGAAAAATCAAAAACCCACCCTATCAAGCCATTGACATCTTTAACATGGTCATGAGCGGATTCGTACTGGACAAAAAAGAACACACCGAGATGATGACCGGGCTTTTGAGCCAGATTGAAGAAACCGCCGTTTCCCCCGAACCCTCACCGGTCAAGCTGCTTCTGTCGGGAGGTTGTGTCCTCGACACCCGGCTGCTGGATGTCATCCGCGCTGCGGGGGCAAGAGTTGTTGCAGATGATTTCAATAACGGCGCCAGATCCTTTCACCCCATTGTGGCGGAAGGAGAGGACCCGCTGGAATCCCTTGCCAGGGCCTACATCACCGTGCCCTGCGGATTTAACACCGCCATCAAAGACCGGTTTTCATGTATGGCGGACACCCTCGCAGAGTATGGGGTGGATGGGGTGCTCTTCGCCATCAACCGGAACTGTGAGACGGAGAAATTCGATTACCCCATGCTGGATCAGAAAATCAGGGAGCGCTTTAACATACCCACCATGCTCATTGAGACCGATTACCCCAGCGCCGTGGGATCTTTGCAGACACGGGTGGAGGCCTTTATTGAAATGATTGGGGGCAAAGCGCGC
This sequence comes from uncultured Desulfobacteraceae bacterium, assembly GCA_964430575.1. GTDB lineage: Bacteria > Desulfobacterota > DSM-4660 > Desulfatiglandales > Desulfatiglandaceae > NaphS2. Next base: position 2,884 of record CAYSFQ010000019.1, on the reverse strand, counting down.
TGATGGAAAACAGAAAACGGGAACGCCCGGCCTTTAACAGGGATATCGCCGCCGCCATGAAGAAACATTACAGCCGTACGCGAAATCGAGAACCCCTGGCCCATACGCTCATGAGCTCAAACCCCCTCATCGAAGTGGCCTATGCCGCGGGCATTCAACCGGCTTTTCCGGAAAACTATGCCTGCGTTTGCGCGGCCCGGCACGCCTCGCCCGCATACTGCGCAAAAGCCGAAGCCCATCACTATACCCAGGATCTGTGCTCTTATTGCCGAAACAACCTGGGCTACACCCTTGCCGATGATATAGAGCCGCCCAATGGCGGCATCGGTGATCCGGATCTGCTCCTGCTGACCAGCAGTGCCTGTTCCCACTATTTCAAATGGTGGAATACACTGCAGGAAATCCACCAAAAACCGTTGGTGTTTGTGAACACCCCGCGGGTCATGGATCCTGAAAATATGCCGGATTTTTATGTGGATTTCGCCAGGGAAGAAATCAAATGCGCCATTGGAGAAATTGAAAGCATCCTGAACATCTCAATCGCTCCTGAAAAACTGGCCCATGCGGTGCACCAAAGCGACAAAACCGTTGCCTACTGGCAGAAGCTGCTGGAGCTACAAAAGTGCATCCCGGCCCCCTTGGGATTATCGGATTTGAGCAATGCCCTCTTTGTGTTGATTGTCATGGCTGGCACAGAAGGGGGGGCGGACCTCATGGAGAAGATTTATCATGAGACATCCCAACGGGCGGCGGAGGGCAAAGGGGTTCTTGACCGGGACGAAGAAAAACACCGCCTTCTGTGGTTGAATATACCGTTTTGGTATAACCTCAAAATTCTGGGATATTTTGAAAGCCGGGGATGCGCTTTTCCCATGAGCGATTACTGCCAATACATCTGGGGTGTCACCCGAATGGACAGCAATAATCCCCTTGAGGGGCTTGCCCGAAAGTCCCTTGAGGGCGAACTCAACACCAGCCTGGATGACCATATCCACATGCTGATCCGGGACATTCAAGCGTATCACATCGACGGCGTCATTGCCCACTCCAACATGAGTTGCCGGGTGTTGTCCGTGGGTGTATTGGATGCGGCCAACATCATCAGGAAAGAACTCAACATCCCGGTGCTGGTCCTTGACGGCGACCATGCCGATGAAAGGGTCTACTCGGAAGCCGAAACCATGACGCGAATCGATGCATTTCTGGAAATGCTGGAAGGATAATAAACTTATGCTCAAAAACTGGCCCCCTGAATATGATACGAGATACGTTCCGGATAGCGATGATCCATTCTGGGACCGGAAACTGGAGACCATGGACCCCCGTGAACGGGAAGAAATGGTCATCCTTCCAAAACTGCAGGCCCAGCTCCATTACGCCTACCGACATTCACCCTTTTACCGCAACAAATGGGATTCTGCCGGTGTAACGCCAGAAGATATTCAATCCCTGGCCGATTTTGAGAGCATTCCCTTTGTGACCAAGGATGAAATCCGTGAGGATCAGTTGAAACACCCGCCTTTCGGCAGCAACCTGTGCATTTCAAAAAATGAAATCGCCTCGGTTCACGGCACTTCCGGCACAACGGGTAAACCCACGGCGTTCGGCATCAGCCAGGGGGATATGGAGCGGATTGGCGAAGCCCATGCGAGAATCATGTGGGGTTTTGGCATGCGCCCGGATGATACGGTATTTATCGGATCTTTTTTCAGTCTGTACCTGGGCAGCTGGGGGGCGCTGGCCGGTGTTCGGAAGCTCGGCGCCGCAGCGTTTCCCTTTGGGGCAGGCGTGCCGGGCCAGACCGAAAGGGCCATTGAGTGGATCCAGGAAATCAAGCCCACCGTTTTTTACGGCACCCCTTCTTACAGTCTTTACCTGGCTGAAAAAGCCAGAGCCCTGGGCGTAGATCCCCGCACGGATTTCAATTTCCGGATTCTCGTTTTCTCGGGAGAACCCGGCGCCGGGGTCCCTGCCACCAAAAAACGGATTGAAGGCACATACGGCGGCATCTGTATCGACACCGGCTCCACCGCGGAAATGACCCCATGGATGACCAACGGCGAATGCGAGCACCGAAAAGGCATGCATTTGTGGCAGGATATTGTGTATGCCGAGCTGGTGGATTCTGAGAGCGAAAAGCGTGTTCCCTACGGTGAGGAGGGTGTGACCGTATACACCCACCTGGAGCGGACCAGCCAACCCATGATACGCTTCCTGGCAGGCGATATTTCCATGTGGACCCTTGACCCCTGCCCTTGCGGTCGAACCTATCCCCGTCTGCCCCGGGGCGTTTACGGACGTGCGGACGACATGTTTGTGGTGCGGGGAGAAAACGTATACCCCAGCGCCATCGAAAATGCCATTCGGGCCATTGACGGTTTTGGCGATGAATTCCGCATTGTGATTACCCGGGAAAAAACCATGGACGAACTGATCGTCCAGGCGGAACCCATACCCGGTACGAGTAACGAATCGACTTTGAAGCTGGCAGAAATGCTCGAAGTTGCCCTTAAAACAAAGGGGTTGCGCACCTTGGTCCAGATGCAGCCCCCGGGCACACTGGAAAGAACTGAATTCAAAGCCCGGCGCGTCATTGACCAGAGAGATCTTTACGATGAGATGACGAAAAGATGAAACCCATTGGTACCCTGAATCTATGAACCGTATTCAAAAAGAGCTCCTGATTTGGTATGGAGAAAGCCAGCGCTCTCTCCCCTGGCGAAAAACATCGGATCCTTACCGCATATGGGTAAGCGAGGTGATGTTGCAGCAGACCCAGGTCAAAACGGTTATTCCCTATTACAAAAGATTCCTCTCCGCTTTTCCAGAACCCGAAATGCTGGCTGAAGCAGACCTGCAGGATGTGCTGAAGATATGGGAAGGT
>CAYSFQ010000018.1:0-23514 GCA_964430575.1 uncultured Desulfobacteraceae bacterium | reverse complement strand
CATCGTGAAGCAGGGCGCCTGCTAATAAAACTTCCATATCTGCACCCATTTTAGGACCCAGAAGCCTGCACCACCCTGTCATCCTCTCCACATGGTCCGGACTGGCTACGGGTTCGTCTGCAAGTTCGGTCTTCACCTGGTCCCAGATCTTTTCCTGAATTTTTGTAAGCTCCATTTTAAACAATCCTTTCCCTTCTAGATAACGTTCCGCAATATTGTAACAATATCTGAAAATGACTCGGCAACATGGATGCCGGCCTTTTTAAAACTTTCGATCTTTCCCTTGGCCGTTCCCTTATCGCCCTCTACGATAGTCGCTGCATGGCCGAACCTCACACCGGGCATATCATCCACAAAACGTCCGGCTATGAACGCAATAATGGGCAGCGCTATTTTTTGGGAAATAACCAGTTCAGCCAAACTCTCTTCGATGATCCCCCCCGGCTCACAGAACAGAACCACCGCCTTTGTCTCAGGGTCCTGATCAAACAGGGGAATAAGATCAAGGAAATTGGAACCGACGACGGGGTCTCCTCCGATTCCTATGCAGGTACTCTGCCCGATGCCGTGTGTTGTCAAAAGGTTGGCAATCTCCGTTGTCATTCCTCCGCTCCTGGAGGCGATTCCCACATTCCCCGGGGTGTATGCTTTTTTAACATCCTCAACCGGACCGCCTGCCATCCCCAGTTTCACTCTTTCAGGAGAGATTATCCCGAGCGTATTGGGCCCTATGACGCGGGCATCCTGTTCCCTTGCCGCTTCCAGAAATTCGATCACATCTCTCCTTGGGACTCTCTCGCTAACCACCACAAGAAGTTTTATATGGTTCTCAACGGCTTCAAGTACAGCCCCCTTGACCATGCCCGGTGGCACGGAAATGACCGAGGCGTGGACTGGGTGTTCTTTCAAGGCCCCGCGAACTGTGTCATACACAGGCACGCCATGAACCGCCTGCCCCTGTTTGCCCGGAGTCACACCGGCAACTACTTGGGCCCCGTAATCCAGCATGTCTTTGGTGAAAGAAGCAGCCTCTCTCCCGGTAATCCCCTGAATGATAACTTTCGTATCCTGATCCGCCAATATGGCCATCTTGTCTCTCCCCTTTAGGGTTCGCGCAAAAATAAGTTCTCAGAATTGGCGCCCAGATTTAGCTTAGGTTTGGCTGCGCCGATTGAGCAAAACCACAGAAATAGTCGTACTATTTCGAGGATTTTGCGATTGAGGCGCGGCCAAAGATAACCTGAAGATGGGATGCGAAAATGTGAAGTTATTTTTGCGCGAGCCCTTAATCTCCGATCAACGCCCTGCTCTCCCCAACTAGGTCCTCTCAACAGCCATCCTGGCCGCCTCATCAATGGAAACACTCCTGTCACAATAAGGCACCCCGTATTTTGAAAGGATCTTGAACCCTTCCTCCTCCCATGCCCCCGGAACCCTGAAAACGGCCACCGTCTCGGAAGGCACACGGCCGGCCTCCAGAATCCCCTTTACAATACCGCGAGCCACAAGATCGACCCGGGTGTTGCTCACCACATTCATAATAATGGCTATTTTCTCCACGCCTTTCTTTGTCAGGATATGCTTTGTCAATTCTTTCACCTTGAGAACAGAGGGGTTACCCCCTATTTCACAGTAATTGGCCGGCTTACCGCCATGCTGTTTTACAGCATCAAATGCCGTAAGGGATGCGCCGCCTCCACCGATGATTAATCCCATCAGACCATCAAATTCTATCATCCGGCCGGCAACCCCTCTATGATCCAGATTATCAATTTCCGCAGCCTTAAGTTCAAAATCCGTACTTTTGCGACCCCCTTCGTACCGGTTGTCCAGAGCCAGTTTTTCGGCCTCATCCCTGTGCCGGTAAAGGGCATCATCATCCATCTCAATATGACAATCGAGGGCGATTAATTTCCCGTCACCGCTAAGCGCGAGCGGGTTGATTTCAACCACGGTGGCATCGTAATCGAGAAAGATATCGGCCAGGCTTGAAAGGATGGCCCCCAACCCTAAAAGCATTCTCCCGGAGATCCCCGCCTCTGAGATGATCTCCCTGGCACGGTATTGTGGGAGCCTCCCCCGAACTGTAAACAATTCCTTTTGGACTTTTTCCGGATGTGTGACTGACAAATCCTCTATATCAACACCCCCCTCTTGAGAAAAAATGACCAGGGGGGCCTTTGCCACAGTGTCATAGGTCACGGCCATAAAGAATTCCCGGGCAATATCTATAACCTCTTCCACAAGAATCTTTCTGGCCCTGTACCCCCTTATGGGCGCTCTGAGAAGCTGTTCGATCTTGTCTTTCGCCTCCCCGGAAGAGGAGACCTCGATGACGCCCCCGGTCTTCCCGCGCCCACCCAGAGGGATTTGAGCCTTGAGCATAACCGAACCGTCCATTTTGAGCTCTTCCGCAGACCCGACCACATCTCCTTCGGGTATCAGAATATTATATTGGCGAAGTATCTCTTTTGATTCATGTTCAAGCAACCGCATGATTTCCCCCTCATTGTGTCGATTGTCGACATTACTATAATTTACTCTTCGGCATGTCAAGGAAAACCTGAATTGAGCTGAATATAGGCAGTACAGTTTTTTAAGATTTTGACAGGAGCCTTGAAAGATCTATTAGATTTTTCGCTAGTTCTATCCCCCTAAAAGCAAAGTCTCATCACCTATTATAGCTCACCTTTTCATACAGCAGAGAAGATGGTGGATGGCCGTCCTTCTCTTCCTTGCCATAGCCAATCACTACAATCGCTTCAACCACCATTTCATCCCTGAGGCCGAGCAGATTTTTCACATATTTTTCCGATGAAATTCCTTCACTGTGTTCACGCATGCGGATTTGAACCCAGCAACTCCCAAGGCCTAAATCAGTGGCTTCAAGATGAACAATAAGTGCAGCTATAGAACAATCCTCAATCCATACGTCACTTTTTGTTGAATCTGCACACACCACAATTACCAGAGGTGCATTCTTCATAAATGAAGCACCATGAGGTTTTGACTGTGACAGCTCTCCTATTGTCTGAGGGTCTGTCACAATGACAAATTCCCATGGATTGAAACTCCTCGATGAAGGTGAGCGCAACATTGCTTCTACGAGAGTGTCAATTTTTTCTTGTTCGACAGGTTTGTCTTGAAATTGCCTGATACTCCGCCGTTTTTTAAGTAGTTCTATAAACATAATTTTCTTTCCCCTACCAGAATTGTTCGTTATGCATTTCGGGCAGATCCGCCCATTGGCCCCACCTTATCTTTTCCCTTTTTTCATCATACTGCCCTGTATGATGATACCTGCCAGAAACAATGCCGCCACAACGATTGGGGAAGGGATGCCCAATGGTTGAATCATTTGGGAAATAAAGGTGGCACCTGCAAGGGACGAAAGGACGATAAGCGTCCAGTCGAAAAGGAGATATAGCAGAACGGCACCCAAAAGACCACCGATGATAAACGGCGCCCAGGGCAGGGTAGGCGGGGGCGCCATATTCAGCATGTTGAACAGGGAAACAGCCAGATATCCCCCGGTATAAAAACCCACAAGGAGGATGGCCAGCTTTTGAAAAAAGAGCGCCAGCAATATGCCCAGAAGACCTGCTGCAAATGATATAATGAGAATCTGCCAGTTGGGCAAACCACTGAAATGCATGGCAGCCGCATCACTGGCGCCGACAAAGCCGATGGCGCCCACAAAAAGCCAGAAGAGCTTTTTACCTAGAATCAGGAGCGCAAGACCCACAAGTATATTCGCGATGATCATCAGGTTTTTGAGCCTCCCCGTGAATGATTTGATATCACAAGCAGCTTAGCAGTCCCTAATATATAATTCAACATGGGAGTTCATAAATCAGTTGACAATGCCACTAAGGCCTTATACTAACAAAATATAAATTAATTTCACTGGTTTTTAGGGTGTATACATAAGGAAATGAAGGGTGTTATTCGGGTGGCAATTTGAGTTCTTCCATCGACATAAAATTTGATCCGCGAACAAAACCACTTCAGCCCGATCCACGCTGTACGAGTTGTCTTGCGGAATTGTCAGAAGATGTGACCCGGATGGTGGGTGGCAAAGCGCTGACTTTTCAGGAGCACATCCGGTCGGAAACGAAAAAGATTCTGGCTGATGCGGAAAAAGGCGGTTGGTCTTCTCCGGAGACCGCCAATGAGATTTTAAGAGAGATTCGAGGGGTATCGGGCGTCGATGATCCTTACGAAAAAATGAAATCCCTTGAAATGGCACGAGCAAAAGAGGTTTTTGCACAGGTAAAACACCATGTTAGGAATGATTTACGGTCCGTGACAAACCTGGCGGTTTTGGGAAACAACCTCGACTTTTTTCGTTCCATGGACGATGCCATGGCCGGTATTTCTGAACAAGCCGGGAACGAACTGGTCTATTTTCATGATGATTTAGATCGGTTGCAGGATTTTCTGGTGAAAGAACCGGGCCTGGTCCTGTATCTGACGGACAATGCCGGCGAGATTTTTTTCGATTTTCCGCTCTTTCAATATATTCAAAATCTTGCCCGTCGGACCGTGCTGGTGGTCAAGGGGGGGCCGGGACTGAATGATTTGACCGGTGTGGAACTTGAATTGACTGCTTTAAGCGAGATGTTCGGTGAAACCATGGATACCGGTACGGACGGCGCCGGTATTGACTGGCGTCACGTATCTCCTTCGTTTGCGTCACTGGTGGAGAAGGCGGATCTTATTGTTGCCAAGGGCATGGCCAATTTTGAAACAGTCTATTTTCGAGAGTTGTCAACCCCGGTCTTTTTCCTTTTCCGGGCGAAATGCCATGTTGTGGCGGACTACTTCAAGGCGCCCATGGACAGCATGATCGCTTTGTGGAAGGATAGCGCTAATCTAACCCCTGAAACTTTATTGGCCCCCTGAAACTCTATTGGCCCACTGAAACTTTATTGTACAATGAAATCTAATAATAACAGATCTTTCGGGGCGTACCTGCTCCTGACCGCCAAAGGGTTCTGCATGGGTGCGGCGGATGTGGTGCCGGGTGTTTCCGGCGGAACCATGGCCTTTATCCTGGGTATTTATGAAGAACTCATCGACGCCATACGGTCATTTGATCTGAAAAGCCTGAAACTGATCGTCTCCGCGAAAATCCGGGATTTTCTGGGCCATGTGCAATGGCGTTTTCTTCTGGCCGTGGGATGCGGGATACTTCTGGCCATTTTCAGCCTTTCAAAAGCCCTTTCCTGGCTGCTTCAAAACGAGCCTGTTTTGATATGGTCGTTCTTTCTCGGGTTGATTCTGGCATCGGTGGTGACGGTCAGCAAGCGTATCGAAAGCTGGCGGACGTTGACCTGGTGCAGCCTGGTGGCGGGGCTGGCCGGTATTTATGTCCTGGTGGGACTCGTACCTGGCGCTACCCCCAATGACCTCTGGTTTCTTTTCGTTTCGGGGGCCGTTGCCATTTGTGCCATGATTCTCCCCGGCATATCCGGCTCCTTCATCCTGGTGCTGATGGGTAAATACCAATATATCCTTGAAGCGGTCAACGAAAGGAACCTTCTTGTCCTTTTTATTGTTGCGGCGGGGGCCTGCGTGGGGTTGGCTGCTTTTTCGCGCCTGCTGGGGTGGTTATTACATAGATACCACGATTATATGGTGGCGTTTTTGACGGGGCTGATGCTGGGCTCTTTGAGAAAAATCTGGCCTTTTAAAGAAACCCTGGAGAGTATTGTGGGTAGCGGGGGGGAAGTGATCCCAATGGTTCAGGAAAACATACTTCCCACTCAATGGACCGGGGAGGTGACGTTTGCCATCGGTCTTGCGGTGGTGGGATTTCTCATTGTCCTGGTATTGGACCGCGTGGCCGGTCGTAGCAAGGTGTAAGGTATAGGGCATAAGGTTTAAGGTTACGATAAACCTTACACCTGATTTACCAGCTTCCAGCGGATCCCAATCCCACCAGGCGAACGGCCACGATAAAGGTGGTGTCGCCGCTCTCTTTTCCGGCACCCAGTTTGACGCCCCAGCACTGCCCGTGGTAGCCGAGCCATCCGGTGCTGGTAATATTCTTTTCAACTTCCAGATCCCTTTGAAGCGATCCGCCCACCGAAAACCCGTAAGCCAGGTTTATATTGGTCCGGAAATTGATATTCGTTTGGTCTTCTTCCTCGTATTTGTAGTGCTGATAATTGATTTCATAGTAGTCGCGTCTGCCGCCGTATCTATTAACGGTGAATTCTCCGGAAAGGGTTGTCTGGGTGAAGGCACTCTCGTAGTGATCCCAACCGGTGCTGCCCCTCAGGTCCAGTGTTGGAAAAGGCGTTACAATTAACTCCGCCGTTAGGGGGGTGAGCGGTCTGTTTTCACCGTCCTCGTTTTCCTCTTGAATATCGTACCCTTGGTTGAGCCGAAAAATAGCCCATTGTTTGTAGGAGGCATTACCCTTTGCATCCTCCATTCGTGCATCCAGGAAGTTTTCAAGGGAAAATGTGACCCGGTTTCTGTTCTGGTTTTCCTCATCCTGGTTAAACGTGAGGAACCAAGGTGTCCCATAGTCATCCTGCTCAATGGGACTGAACCAGGGGGCTTCTTCTCCGTCATTGTTATAACTCTGGTAGGTGTAAAAAAAGGTCGGAGAGATCTTGTGCCGCAGTTTATTGGCGTTCCCCATCGACACGTCAAAAAACTTTTCCGCGTTAGTGCCCAGCCTGGCGTTGGCTTCATAGAGGGTCTGATACTGATGGCTTTTATCGCCCTGGTTATTATCAATCCACTGGGAATTGTAGGTATAGCGAAAAGAGGGCTCAAATTCCACGTAGGGGCCCAGCCAGAAAGGGAAATTCAACTGGGGAGAAAGGGTGATGCCATGTCCCCTGTTGGCTTCATCGCTCCAGATATAATTGTAGTCGGTTTCAAAATTAAAAAACACCGGCCAATCCTTGAATTGTTCCTGGAGAAGGTCAAAATTCAGTCCACCCATAGGCTGCTCCATGAGATTTTTGGTTTCGGGATCTTCGACCTGCTGAAAGTAGCTGGCAATGCCTTGAAGGGTATAAGATTCTCCATCCCGACTGAGTCTCAGGGCGGACCTTCGCGTCGGAGAACGTTTTTCCTGAACCGGCCGCTCCGATTCTTCCTGCAGATTCGAGCGCACTTCAAAACCGTAGAGCTTTTCCTCGAACTCCCTGAGATAGTCCTGATCGCTGACAAAATCCCCATCAAGGCGGGCGACAACCCCCTGGGGAAGGTCCTGGTCTACTCGTCCTCTCAGCCAGTAACGGGTCTGGTTGGTCCGGGCATAGGGGCTGATGTCCAGCGCATCACCATCGCTCATGTTTTTGGGTGTTTCCTTATCTGAAAGGATGTCGAATTCCAGAATTCCCATTGAGTTCTTGCCTTCAACGTACCGAAATTCCACCCCCTGCATGTACCCCCGTTTGGACATGTATCGCTGGTAAAAGGTGGCATCGGTCTGATCTGAGATGGCCCAGTAAAACGGGATCATCACCTCTGCGCCATTGAGCGTGGAGTAGCCCAGTTTGGGGGGAAGCAGGCCGGTCTGGCGTTTGGTTTTTGCCGGGAAAATCATGTAGGGGATGTAGATAACGGGGAGATCCCGAATTCGAAAGGCGGAATTTTTTACCGTGCCATATCCTTCAATGGTCACTTTGACTTCCGATCCCGTGATGGTCCAGTCGGGGTTTTTGCCGTCACAGGTCGTGATGGTACAATCATTGATTAAATAGGTGTTTTCCCCTGTTTTCTGCATCTGACTGCCGCTGAGATAGTAATGGTTTGCCTTCATGAAAAGTCTTCCGTCAATGATTTCACCGGTCTGTGTATTGAGGTTGAAGGCGCCTTCCTTTCCGGTAATAATATCACCGTCTGTTTCGATCCTCACTCCCCCGGAAACCGTGGCGACGCCGGTTTTCGTGTTGAAAACAGCCGATTGGGTATACAGGGCCTGACCTGCTTTTTTGATAACGACATTATCTTTGGCATGGTAAGTGCCTTCCTTCTCATTATAGCTGAGGCTGTCGGCTGTGATTTCCCATGGGGTATCGTCGCTTTCAATGGCCTTTTTCTTGGTTGAAAGATTGACTGCCAGGCTGTCTTGCGCAAAAAAAGGGAAAATGAAAAAGAGACTCATCCATAACGCCAACCCTATGGTTCGGAACAAAGGTGGAATTCCCGCTGCGGTGGCCATATGTTTCTTCATGATTTCTGGATAAAGGTTCTCTGTCATTTGAACTCATCGGGTTTGTAGCAAATCGGATCAAAACAGGTCAAAGCTTCACCAACGGTAAAAAGAGACCCACAGACAACGATTAAATCCTTTGAGGTGGCAAGCGCCTCCGCTCTTTTAAGCGCCTCGGCAAGAGAAGGGACAATTTCACCGGGTATGTTCAGGGGATGGGCTTTTTCCATCAGAACACCTGGGTCAGCGGCTCTCGAATAAACGGGTCGCGTGTAGAGTACCCGATCGCTGATGGGTACGATGGCGCGAAGCAGGGCTGCTATATCTTTATCCGCCATGATGCCGATGACCAGGATCATCCTTTCATATGAGAAGTCCGACCCAATGGTTCGGGCCAACGCTCTTATTGCCGCAGTGTTGTGGGCGCCATCAAGGAGGATCGTGGGATTCTCTCTGATAACCTGCATCCGCCCGGGCCAATCAGCTTTTTTAAGGCCTTCCCGAATCTGATTCGTTGTATGGGGAAATCCTTTTGTTTCAATTTGTTCCATCATGCCCAGGGCCAGGGCCGCGTTGCGAGCCTGGTGGATTCCCATGAGCCCCAGCTGCAAGCCCTTTATGGTGCGGGATTGGCCGAAAAAATGAAGGCCGGCCGGGGTGCTGCGGTACCTCATGTCTTTGCCCACCCGCCAGAAAGGGGCGCCGCGTTCTTCGGCAACAGCCTTGAATTGTTTGATGATTTTGGGCTGGGTAACGGCCGTCACCACATCGACCCCCTTCTTGATAACGCCAGCCTTTTCCTGGGCAATATGGGAAAGGCGGTTCCCCAGGTATTCCTGGTGTTCCATGGAAATATTGGTGATGCCGGTCACCAGAGGGGTGATCACATTGGTGGCATCCAGCCGTCCGCCCATGCCCACTTCCATGATGGCGATATCCGTTTTTTCCCTCGCAAAATAGAGTATCGCCATTGACGTGACGGCTTCAAAAAAGGTGGGCGGTTCGTCAGCGTTGAAGGCACTCTGTAATTCGTCAATCAAATCAACAGTTTTTTCCTGGCTGATTTCTTCACCGTTGATTCTGAAGCGTTCCGTAAATCGGACCAGGTGGGGTGAGACATACATGCCGACTCGATACCCTGCCTCCTGCAGGATGGACCCCATAAAGGTGGCTACCGAGCCTTTGCCGTTGGTGCCGGCAATATGGATATAATTCTGGCCTGAGTGTGGATTTCCAAATGCCCTCAGCAGATTCTCAGTCTTGGACAGTCCAAATTTTATACCAAATTTTTGAAGGCTGAAGAGATACCCAATTGCCGATTCATAGGTCAGGTTATTTTTGCCGACTCCGCCAAAGTGGCTACGGCGGCCGGATTTGTCAGATTTAAGGAATGCTTTCATACGTCGCCTGTTATGATTGCAATGAAATGCCGTTTATTATTTTTTTTGGCATATTTGCTGGATTCCTGCCGATTTGTCAATTCAAAACATCAGATCTTTTCGAGCGTGGTATAGGACATGTGCAGCAGCTTTTTTCCAGCAGTTTTGAACAATACCTCAACCTTGTTGCCGGAAACGAATTTGGAAACGATTCCAGGGCCAAAGGCCGGGTGCCTGACCCGGTCGCCTTGGGAAAAGGGTTGCGAAGAACTTTTAAATGTTTGCGTTTCCTTCTGTTTATGCCATGCGGGTTTTCGAGGGGCATTGCCCTGTTTTTTCCGATGGGGTTTTGTTTTTCCCGATTCATGCAAATAGACGTCCGGGGGAAGGGATGTGATGAAAGAGGAGAGCCCGTCTCCGCCGGGGCTGTAGCCGGACCATGCGGGAACTTCAGACCCGGGATAAGAGATCATCAGACTGTCCTTGGCCCGTGTGGTCGCCACATACATGAGACGTCTCTCTTCCTCCAGATCCTGGGGGTTGTTGTAAGCCCTTGCGGAAGGGAATCTGCCTTCCATGGCCCAGATGACAAAGACCACAGGCCATTCAAGCCCCTTGGCGGAGTGGACCGTTGACAGGGTTAGTTTCTCATTCTGGGTCCCTTTTGCGATGTCCTCTGAGCTTCCGGGCGGGTCCAGGACCAGATCGTCCAGGAACGCCCTGAGTTTTCCATAACGTTCAGCCATGGGGGTAAGCTGTTCCAATTCCTTTTCCCGCCTGGGGTAGTCGTCGTAACGTTCCCTGAGCAGCGGGATATAATAGGTCATGACGTACGAAACCGCCTCCGCAGGCGTCAGGTGCTGGGGTGAAAGCTTCTCAAGAAGGCCCCCCAGCGGCTTAAGTCCGTTGTCCCTTTTCCCGAGTTTGGGCCACTTTGAGAGATCATAGGGGGCTATGCGGTTGTCCTTCATCCATTTGATGATTTTTTGGCTTTTCCCCTGTCCGATGTTTTTGACGAGCCTCAGTATTCGAAGCCAGCTGACGGTTTCATCCTGGTTTACCACCACCCGCATGTGGGCCAGAAAATCCTTGATATGGGCGGACTCCAGGAATTTGAAACCGCCGTATTTTACATAAGGGATCCCCTGTCGGGTCAGTTCGGCTTCCAGTTCAAAAGAATGATACGCCGCACGGAAAAGAATAGCGAACTCCTGAAGGCTGGCCCCTTCCCCCATGGCCTTAGCCAGGTATCTGGAAATATATGTGGCCTGTTCCTGCTCTGTATGCGTGTCGATAACCTTTGGTTTGTCGCCGCCTTCTCGCTTCGTAAAAAGGCATTTGGTGTATTTTTCGTTCGCATAGTCCATCAGCGCGTTGGTGAGTGCCAGGATGGGCTGGGTGGACCGGTAATTCTGTTCCAGTTTAATCACTTTTGTGTTGGGAAAAGTTTTCGGAAAATCGAGCATGTTTCTGAAATTGGCGCCCCGAAAGGAATATATGGACTGGGAATCATCGCCGACCACCATGACATTCTGGTGGTCATGGGCCAGCCATTTTACAATGTCCGCCTGAATGCAGTTGGTGTCCTGGTATTCATCAACCATGACATAGGCATACCGTTCACCCAGTTCTTTTCGAACGGTGCTGTTTTCCATGAGGAGCTGTCTGAAACAGATGATGAGGTCGTCATAGTCCATGAGTTGATGCGTCTTTTTGTAATCGGTATAAAGCGTTCCAAGGGTGTGGATATGGGGGGCCACTTCCATGAACTGCCCGTATTCGTTCAGCATGAGTTCTTCGACCGGCTGCTGTAGATTGGCGGCTTTACTGATGATATTGGCCATTGTGCCCCGTTTGGGAAACCTGGCCGGTTTTCCATTCATCTTGAGATCGGGCACCAGGGTACGGAGGACCTCCTCCATGTCCGATCGGTCCAGGATGGTGAAGCTGTTGTCGTAACCTAATTTTTTGGCATGGTTTCTGAGGACTTTGAAGGCCAGAGCATGAAATGTGCCGCCGGAAACAAATCGGCATCTTTTATCGGACAATTCCGATGCTCGATCCAGCATTTCCTGGGCGCTTTTCCGGGTAAAGGTCAGTAGGAGGATGGCTTCGGGGGGAACACCGGTTTCCACGAGACGGGCCACCCGATAAATCAAGGTTCTGGTTTTTCCACTTCCCGCCCCTGCGATGACGAGGACCGGCCCCGAAAAGGTCATCACCGCTTCCAGCTGTTCAGGATTCAAAACATTTTCGTAATCAATTTTTCGGGTCAAAACGCGTTTCCTTTATTTGAAATTCCGGGGACACAATACTAAATTATTAATTTCCCCAGATGCATAATGTGGTGACTGGTTGTCAATAATTTAGTATTGTGTCCCCGGAATTAAAAGAGAAGCACCAGCAGGGGACCCATGGCAATGATAATCAACACAAAAAAAATGAAAACCGGCAATAAGAACGCCACAATGACCCTGGTATATGAAATGTGATGGATTTCATGAAGCCCGATAATCTGAATGACCAGTTTCCATACGGTTGCGATCCAACTGCCCATAAAGGGTATAATATTCCACACGAGTGCTGCCTGGGAATAGGCGACCACCCTGAAAGTAGATTTATACCCCTTTTTTCCTCCCCTTACAATCAGCAGCATCAAATGGAGGATGCCGCTGTAAAAAATCATCTTCAAGACGACCGCCAATGGGATTCCCACCATGAGGGTGAGGAATATCCAGATGCCGTTCAGTTGTCGGAAGACAGAATCACCAAACGGTAAAAGCCCCAATGAAAACAAGAGGACAGGCCAGAAAAAAGCGAGCATATCCCCAAAACCGCCGATCAACAGGCCGAAGGCGAGAGGCTCTTTGAGTCCTTCCGGGTAGCTGCGGGCCTTAAAAAGAACACCGGGTTGAAAAAGCACTTCCTTAAAGGTCAGAAAAATGGCGCTTAAAAGTCCCAGGTCGTTTCTTCTCTCCCAAGGGGTGCCATCCGTTTCGGCATCAGAATCGAGTGTCGGTTTTAAAGTGTTTTCTTCGAGCATTTCCAGCGATTTTTCCGCTGGCGCGAGCCCTGGTTTTTTCCGGCGTGAGAGTGGGAACTTCTGATGGCAGCGAGGGCAGATGGCCATTTTTGCGGCGGCGGGGATTTTTTTCTCGGAGAGTTTTTTTGAAAAGCTGCAGTAAGGACAGCTAAGTAGAACGCTCACTTTCTCGCTCCCTTTTGCCCCTTCTGACATTTTGAAAGCGCTTTTTTGTCGGACCAGCGTTTCAGACTGCCCATAAGCCCTCCTGAAGACGATCGATCCAGTGCCTCGCTTCTCAGTTCAAATCCCTGTTCCGTTTGCAGTGCAGTCTGCAAGCATTCTTTTCTTTCAGAGCATTTAAAGCATTCAGGCACGATTTCCCTGAGACCTTCATTTCCCATTGGAAAGACGTTGTTCAATATTCCGAAGCAGTCTTTGCGGCTTTGAAGCATGATGTTCGTGCCTTATTACCCTTACTTCCCATTCACATGTTTGAGCCCTAATCGCCCGCAATATACACTATTCGTTAGTATGAATAAACCCCGATATTAAAAAACCCGTCGCAGTGCCAGCGTTTCGCTGAACACCCGGGCCTTTTAACCGCCTCATCGTTGCAGGTAATTCCATTGACATGGGAAATGTGAAATTCTATTATTCAGTGCATGGAAAGAATGAATAGAATCTACCTGGTCAGGCATGGCCAGGTAGAGGGCCATGAGGAAATTCCCATATATGGTCATACGGATGTGGATTTGACGGAGACCGGTCTGCTTCAGTTGGACAGGGTGGCTGAACGATTACGTTTGGCCGAACCCGGTGCCATTTATGCCAGCGATCTCAAACGGGCCGTGACCGGCGCTCGTCAGATCGGCTGTTATCATAATGTGCCGGTTCACCTTTTGCCGGAGCTTCGAGAGATGTATTTCGGTGGCTGGGAAGGATACACCCTGGGGAAAATCATCAAAGATTACCCGGAGGAAGTGGAAAAAAGGAAAAATGATCCGGCCCATTATGCATGTCCGGGGGGTGGCGAGTCGATTTCCCGGCTGTCAGAGAGGGTCATACCGGCTTTTGAGAGAATACGTGCTGAAGAAGCCGGAAAAGACATTGTTATTGTGGCCCACGGGGGGGTTAATCGGGTTCTTCTGTCCCATGCATTGGGGCTTGATCTGAGCAGGGTTTTCAATATTCAGCAGGATTATGGGTGCTTGAATATTGTTGATTATTTTCCTGACTCGGTTTTGGTTCAACTGATTAATGGATGATGAAGGTTATGGGTAATTTAAAAACAGCGGTTCCCGAACTTACAGCCAGAAACAACACACCAGCACGCAACGGTTTTGAAGAGATTCTGCAGCGGGCCTTATCACTCAAGGAACTGGGACTGTTGGACAAGGCAGTGGTTGAGTATGAAAATCTTCTTAAGACCGATTGTCCGCCCTCAAGAATCATTCCAAGTATGGTGGACTGTTTATTAAAGAACCATTCGCCCTCAAAAATCATCCAGAAAATTGACAATGTTGTTCACCAATTGCGGTTAAGTGATTTGCGGATTGCTCAGATCAACTTTGTTCTGGGACTGGAGAATGAAAGCCGGGGGCATGAGGACCTGGCACTGGACATGTATAGAGCGGCCTCGGAAGCGGACCCGAAAAACAAGAAAATTAAGCAGAAGATTAACCAGCTTGTTTCGAAATTGTATTCGGGTTCCAGGTATGATTACCTGCTGCTAAAAAAAATGGTGACCCACGATCAGCTTCGAACGGCACTGTCACTTTCTAAAAAGACCAAACAGAGTGTTGAACACTTATTGATTGAACAATTCAATATCCCAAAAAACGAGGTCGGGAAATCCCTCTCCCTGTACTATAAGTGCCCTTTTCGATCTTTTGACCCTAAAAATGAGGTTCCTGTGGAACTCATTGGCAATTTGAAAAAATCGTTTTTGCTGCACGATTCGTGGGTTCCCATGAGCTGGGGAAAAAATGGGGTGGAGATTCTTATCGATGACCCTGGAGACCTGAGAAAAACGGGTCAGATACGGGGTTTGACCAAAACCACCCGGATTATTTTTTCCGTAGGGATCAGGGAGGACATTGAAAAGTACGTGCTTCATTTTTTTGACAGGAAAGCCGAATCCTCCGCGGAGAGCATGATCTCTGAATTAGATATGATCCCTGATATCGATTTTGAAGAGGAGGAAGACGATCTTCTGGAGGCGGAAGAAGATCTCCTGAACGAAGAATCAAGTCAGGTCGTTAGGCTGGTGGACCAGGTCATCATCAATGCCTACCGGAAAAATGCATCGGACATTCATATTGAGCCATCGCCTGAGATTCGGAAAACCGGTATTCGTTTTAGATTGGACGGCGTCTGCCAGGAATACGCCCATGTCCCCGAGCATATGGCCCGAGGGATCCTTTCCCGGCTGAAAATCATGGCGGGAATCGATATCGCCGAAAGGCGGCTGCCCCAGGACGGAAAAATTAAATTCAGGCGCAAAGGTATAAAGCCCTTTGAGCTTAGACTGGCCACCATTCCCACTGCCGGCGGTCGTGAAGATGCGGTTCTGAGGGTGCTGGCCAGTGCCGGCGCCATGGCTTTCTCCGAAATGGGGTTGAACGAGCGGAACATGAAAGTCATGAAGCAGATTCTCGATCAGCCCTACGGCATGATCCTGGTGGTGGGGCCAACGGGTTCCGGTAAGACCACGACACTGCATTCCGCCCTGGGCCGCATCAACAAGCCCGGTATTAAAATCTGGACGGCTGAAGACCCGGTGGAGATCACTCAGGTAGGGCTCAGGCAGGTGGAGGCAAAACCCAAAATCGGTCTCGATTTTGCGAGAATCATGAGATCTTTTCTAAGGGCTGACCCGGATGTGATCATGATCGGGGAGATGCGCGATTTTGAAACAGCGTCCATTGGAATTGAAGCATCTCTGACCGGTCACCTGGTGTTTTCAACGCTGCATACCAATAGCGCCCCTGAGACCATCACCCGGCTGCTGGATATGGGGTTGAATCCCCTGAATTTTTCGGATTCCCTGCTGGGCGTTCTGGCCCAGCGGTTGCTTCGAAGACTGTGCCCGAAATGCAAGAAAAAATACCACCCGTCCAGGGAGGAATTTGAGGAGATTACATCTGAATACGGCAGCTCTGCCTTCGAGAAAACCCACATTGAGTATACGCCTGATTTGACCCTGTACCGTCCCTGGAAGTGCGATGCCTGTTCCGGAACCGGGTATAAAGGGCGTATGGGCATACATGAACTGCTGGAGGGTACACCGGAGATAAAGGCACTTATCAAAAAGAAAGCGACCTCAGAGGAAATTTTCGAAACCAGCGCCAGCCAGGGGATGGCAACGCTCAAACAGGACGGTATCGTGAAAGCCTTTTCAGGATTAACGGATATGGCTGAGGTAAGAAGAGTTTGTATTAATTGATGATTGGTGCATCAGGAGGTGTTGGCCATGGCAAAAAAGGCCCTGGTTGTGGATAACGACTTTTTCTTTGTGGAATTCCTTACAGAACTTCTTGAAAGTAAGGGTTATGAAGTCATTAAGGCCTATGATGGAAAAGAAGGGATTTCAAAGCTGGAAGAAGGGACTTTTGATATCCTTTTTGCCGATCTGATCATGCCTAAAATAGATGGGTTGCAGCTGATCAAATTTGCGCGCAGCAAATTTCAAGCGGGTCAGCTGACAATTATTGCGGTTTCCGGCACCCTTATTGAACAGATGGATGATATTAAAAATATCGGTGCGAATTACTGTGTCGTAAAAGGGCCCCTGGAGAAGATGACAGAATACATTGGGAGTCTTCTGGACAACCTTGAAGATTATGGCACCATCGAAGCAGAACGTGAAGAACTTGTTGAACCTGAGAACCTATATCCCCGTCAGGCCACAGCTGAGCTGGTTGAGGAAATGAAGTTTCAAAGGGCGGTTTTTGAGAGTGTTGGCCTCGGTATTCTGGTGGTGGACCGGGATGCACGGGTGATGAGTGCCAATGCCATGGCCCTTGAATTCCTCAACAAGCCCCTTGAAGATGTGTTGAATCTCAGGATTACCGCAGTTTTTAATCAGGAAGGACGGGGTCGGCTGGTGGAGGCTTTAAAGGAGGTGGCCAAAAACCTTAATTTAAGGCGACGTAGCCTTCGCCTCAAGTGTGGTTCTCGGGAGTTAAAACTGGTGGCGTCAATTCTCAGAATAGGCAACGACCTGGATGGATGGGTCTTGACAATGGAGGATATAAACCCATGAGTCGAACAAGCATCAGAAATAAACTTATTCTCAGCTTTCTTGTTTTGCTCCTGCTGCTGATGATGGTTGTTGCCATCATTAACCGATTGACCGATGATTATTATACGGCACAGGCCATTTCCGTTGCACTGGCCCTGGCGGCCGGTGCTGTTTTCGGGGGCTATTTTTCAAGGTCCATCGTTCGCCGGTTGAACAGCCTGAGTACCGTGGCAAGGGAGGTCAGTCGCGGGGATCTTTCAAAGGATATCCCAGTGTTGAGTCAAGATGAAATTCGAGATCTGGAAGAAGTATTCGCTTCCATGGTGAAGGATCTCAGAGAGATGATATCGGATATTAAGAATGTGGCTGCTAAAATGGAGGAAACCAACAGGACCCTCAGCAGCCTTTCGGAAAAGGTGCTGGTCAGCAGCGAGGAGATTGACGAATCGGCCATGGCCATTGCCGAGGGGTCGGAGCAACAGACCATGATTGTTCAAAAGACCTCCCTGATCATTAACAACTGCCTTGATCAGATGGATGCGGCGGGCCGGCAGTCAGCCCAGACGGTTTTGAAAATCAATAATGCATTGGTTAAGACGGGAACCGGTGAAACCAAAGCCCGACAAACGTTAGGGTATCTTGACAATGTGCTCAGGCAGATCGTGGAAAACACGAAACCCATTTATCGGTTGAGCAACAAGGTGGAGAAGATCCGGATGGTAATGCATGTCATGGACGAAGTCGCTCAGAAAACGGAACTGCTTTCCCTGAATGCTTCCATTGAGGCGACCCGGGCCGGTGAAATGGGGAAAGGGTTTGCTTTGGTGGCCAACGAGATACGGAGCATGGCGGAAAACTCCAAACAGTCCTCCCAGGAGATCAGGCGGATCGTAGATGATATATTTCAAGACAACAAAGCGGTGATTCAAGCGCTCAGTAAAAGCGAAGAAGATGTGGGGAAAGGGCGTGGCATTATTGGAGGCATGGTTGGAACCTTCAGAGAGATGGTTTCAGGTGTTAAGGAAATTTCTTCCGAGGTGAAAGCGGTGGAAAAGGTAACGCTAAAGCAGGTTAAAGAAATACGGGGGCTTCTCAGTCATTTTGAGGCGCTTTCTCGATTGGCTCAGCAAAATTTCGTCTCCACCCAGAAAACCACCGTTGGGACCAGAAATCAGAAAGAAGGGATGCAGAAGATTGTGGAGTTGATGCAGTCTTTAAATACGCTCTCAGAGAGGATGATGGTATCTCAGCGGCGCTTCAGGCTTCGCGGGGATTAAGGCATGGATATCTTTATTTTCGAGGCGGCCGGGCATTATATCGGCATTGAGGCCAAATACATATACCGCATCGCGGATAATGTAAACATCGTACCCGTGCCGCTAATGCCTGTTTGCTATGAAGGTCTTATATACTACAGGGGTGACTTATTTGATGTGATTGATATGGGTCGCCTTATGGAAAAAGAGGCCTCAACGCTGCATGATGATCCCTTTATCATTTTGCTGAAATGGAATGCCGAAAAGGTGGGCTTGATTCCGGACAGGATCGTGGGCATCAAGTGGGTTGAGGACAATGGCGGGACCGGGGCCGTTTTTAATAAACGAGGGGATACGGTGACGTTGATGACGCCCGACGGGATCTGGAAGAAGCTGGCAGGATTGGCCCATGGAACTTGATAAATACCAGAAAATTTTCATCCAGGAATCGAGCAAGTATCTTGATGAGTTGGATGCGGCTTTGATCAACGTGGAAAAAGATCTTCAAAACCGGCAGTTGTGGGGTGACATACACGGCAAAATCCATTCCGTGAAGGGAATGGCCAGAGCCCTCAGCATGACGGATCTGGGCACTTTTTGTCATGCCATGGAGTCCTGGTGTAAATTATTTCAGAGCGGTACCAAAATTCCTGATGAGCGGATCGTTCAATTGCTTTTTGACGGCACAGACCTGCTCAAGGTTTTTGTGGCAGGAAAGGGTAATATCAGCGAGCCAGAGGACTTGGAAAGACTGCGGTCGATTTCGGAAGATCTGGCAAAAGATCCCGAGGAATTGGTCGATCGGGCGGAGCCTGAGATCCGGTTGTCTGCAGCGCCAGGGAAAATTGATCGCATACGGGTCGATTATGCCTTGATCGAATCGCTTCTGGCCCGCTCCCAGGAAATCATGCTGCTGGAAAAGACGCTTCCCCCACTGACGCAGAATCAGATATCCGCAGGTCTTGGAAGCTGGATTAATCATTACATTTCCATGCTCAAAGGCCTCTATTTCCAGTTGGCCCAGCTCAGGCTGATGCCCGTTCAGGATTTTGGGGAGCTGTTTGCAAAGACCATTCGCGATCTGGCGAAATCCTACAACCGGGATGTGACGCTTGAAATTGTGGGGAGCGAAATTGAGGTGGATATCGGTTTGATGGATCGCTTGAGAGAGCCGTTTATGCACATGTTGCGCAATGCCGTAGCCCACGGTATCGAGCCACCGGATGAAAGGGAAAAATCAGGTAAGGCCCGGGAGGGGAAAATTGTTCTGGAAGCCGACAGGCGTGGGGATCAACTGATACTGACGATCAGTGACGATGGCCGGGGTCTTGATCGCGAGGCCATCAGCGAGTACCTCAAAGACAAGATGGGCATGAGCCATGAGAAGATGAATGCACTTTCAAACGAGAAGCTACTGAGCATTATATGTCGACCGGACTTTTCATCCGCCGGGGAGACGACCCAGCTGGCGGGAAGAGGGATCGGTATGAATGTCATTGCTCAGGCCATTGAATATCTGGGCGGCAACATGAAAATTCAATCGAAGCCTTCTAAAGGAACCCGGTTTATCATAAGCCTGCCCCTTTCTCTTTCCATTGTCTATGCGGTTTTGTTCAGGCTGGGAAATTATATTCTGGCCATTCCCACATCCCATGTGGAAGCCATTGAAAATGGGGATTTGAAATTTCCCGAAAAGGTTGAACAATTCTGTGATCTCAGAAGCCTGTTGCGAATCGATGCGGAAGGTATGGGTAAAGGCCATATCATCAGGTTGCGGCAATCTGCGACTTCCCACATGCCATTGTCCGAAAATAAAGGTTTGAGCATTGTGGCAGACGCTATTATCGGCAATATGCCGCTGATGGCCATGCCCATGGGAGAGCTGTTGGCCAAGACAGGGCTTTTTGCGGGCGTAGGTATCATGGAAAACGGCGACATTTCCCTTATCCTCGACCTTGAAAAAATTCAGTCGACTGTGGCATAGGATAACAAATCCCTTTAAGATAAGGAGAACCGTATGGACCATGTGAGCATGGCGTTCCGGTGGCGTTTTCTGGCGAGGATGGCGGGCCCGGTGTTGTCGGCGTTACTGCTTGCGGTGGGTGTTGTAGCGGCCAATGCGGCGGAACGAAATTTGCCCGGGTTGGCTTTTACCCTCACGCTTCTCCACCACAATGACGGCCAGTCTCGCCTTGTTTCCGAAGGATCATTCGGAGGGGTGGCCCGTTTCAAAACGCTTACCCAAGAGCTCAAGAGAGAAGCGCTGATCAATCGCCACAGCAGCCCTTTGTGGCACCAGGGAATGATTATGGTGTCCACGGGTGACAATTTCCTTTCCGGTGCCGAATGGAACGCCAGCCTGGAGCGGGGCGTTCCCTTTTATGACGCCGTGGCCATGGATCTGATCGGCTACGATGCCATCACGTTGGGCAATCACGATTTCGACTTCGGGCCGGATATTTTAGGAGAGTTTATCCAGAGTTTTACAGATCCCCTGTTTCTGAGCGCCAATCTGGATTTCAACATGGAGCCCGGGCTTCAGGAACTGGTTGATGTCGGAGAGATTGTCAAAAGTACGGTAGTGGTAACCGGAGGGCGCAGCATCGGCATTATCGGTGCAACCACCGAGGATCTTCCGTTTCTTTCAAGCCCCCGCAATGTGAAGGTGCGCCCGGTGGTTGAGGCCGTTCAGGCCCAGGTGAACAAACTGTTGCGCCAGGATGTGAACATCATTGTTCTGGTAAGCCATCTCAGAGGGGTTGATGAAGATTTACAATTGATCCCGTCGCTTCAAGGCATTGATGTGGTGGTTTCCGGGGGGAGGAGTGAGTTGCTTGCCAACAAAGGCGATCTCCTGATCCCCGGTGATGAAGATGCCGTTCTGGGTTCGTATCCCCAGTACGCCACCGATGCCGACGGCAGGCAGATTCCGGTGGTGACCTGCCCTGGAGGGTACCGATACGTCGGTCGCTTTGTGGCCGTCTTTGATATCCTGGGAAATCTCGTAAAAGTCCTAGATCCCCAAAGCGGGCCACGGCGCGTGTCGGGTGTTCCCCCCGATGCGGTCGCAAAGGACCCGCTGGTTATGGAGATGGTGACCGTGCCCGTTCAGGAGGCTGTTGATGGACTGGCGGCGAAGATTATCGGTTTTTCCCAGGTAGCGCTCGACGGTGTTCGTTCGAGTATCCGCAAACAGGAAACCAACCTGGGGAACCTGATGGCCGACGCCATATTATGGCAGGCCCGGCAACTGGCGCAGGCGTTTGGTGTGCCGTCGCCGGACGTGGCGCTTCAGAACGGGGGAGGGATTCGAAACAACGATATCCGCGGTCCGGGTGAAATCTCCAAAAAGGACACTTTTGATATTGCCCCCTTTGCAAGTTTTGTCACCCTGGTGCCCCACGTTTCTCGCGAGCAATTCAAGGATATTATGGAGAACGCCTACTCTGCCGTGGCGTCTTCATCGGGCCGTTTTGCCCAGATATCTGGTTTCACGGTGGTGGTGGATCTGGCTCTGGAGGCCCGTGATCCGGACAACCCGGAGGGGCAGCCGGGACGTCGTGTGCGTGATCTGGCGCTCAATGACGGTACGGTCATTGTTGTGGACGGTGAGGTCCTTCCAGGGCCCGGCCTCAACGTGGCGACGCTGGACTTTCTGGCCGCCGGCGGGGACCAGTATCCTTTCGGTGGTGCGTCGTTCACCCAGTTGGGCATACCCTATCAGCAGGCGCTCTGTAATTATGTGGAACAGGATCTGGGCGGTGTGATAACCGCTTCCCGATACCCTGAAGGGGGCGAGGGACGGATCACGGTCCTCGGGCCATGAGGTCCATGACGTCATTTAAAGGCCTCGGTTTAAGGCAAGGTCGACTTGTTCTGGTTCGGGGGAATGATTCTTGCTTTCTGTGAAAATGTAGAGATAGGCAGGAAAACAAAAAAATAAATTAAAATTGACATTTTTTCTGCCAGCATATATTTATTATCCTAACACAGGTGTATCGCATAAGCAGATAGAGCTGATTATGTGATGTTAAAAGGAAAGATGGTTAGAATCCATCGCGAACCAGCCATTGCTGTGTTAGGGGACGAAAGCCGCAATATGCCACTGGGAGACCGGGAAGGCGCGGTCAGTAGGTCGATCCTTAAGCCAGAAAGCCTGCCTGTTTGTTGAAAATATTTCGGATAACCCAGCTGGATGCTATCCATATCTTTTGTGGTCATCAAAACCATTGTTAATGACCAAAAGGATATAAGTGTATGCATCCGGGCATGTCAAACAGAAAGCTTTTCCCCCCAAGATATTTCTTCCTGGTATCTGTTTCTTCCCTGAAATCGATTGCATATCCTTGTTTCCTTTTCTCGGGTAAATCATTATTTCCCATGGTCCTGATGACCCTTTGTTCAGAATGATACTGAACCAAGGAAAGGAGGAGTCATGCAAACAGCAGTGAACAGGGAATTTGGAGGTTTGATAACACGTCTGGTTCAAAAAGAGGATCTGTCCAGGGAGGAAGCGAAAGGCGCCTTTTATACGATCCTCAGAAATGAAACAACGGACATGCAGCAGGGAGCATTCCTGGCGGCAATGAGTGCTAAAGGTGAAACTGAAGATGAGGTGGCGGGAAGCTGGGAGGCTATTTACGAGCTTGATACCGTAAAAGTGGTTTCAGATGATCCCAGGCCCATTGTTGAAAACTGCGGCACAGGAATGGATACCTTCAAGACGTTTAACATCAGTACGGCAGCATCCATCATTGCGGCTTCAGGCGGCATTCGAATGGCCAGGCATGGGGCTCGGGCAATAACCTCCGTATGCGGGACCGTAGACATGGCTGAGACCCTAGGCGTTGACGTGGAGTGCAGTGCGGATGTGGTTGCCGAGAGTATTAACCAGGCTGGAATCGGGCTGTTTAACGGTATGAGCTCCGAGATCCATCCCCAGGCACTTGGAAGGATCCTTTCCAATATCTATTTTGGCTCAACTCTTAACATCGCCGCTTCTCTCGCAAACCCTGCCATGCCGAGAATAGGGGTCAGGGGTGTTTATGCAAGGGAAATGATCATACCGGTCGTCAGGGTTATGAAAGCCATTGGATATGAGACGGCGCTGGTCCTTTATGGCAGCATCGACAATTCCGAAAAGGGCATGGATGAAGCATCTGTCTGCGGCAGGACCTATTGCGCGGAGTTGAAGGAGGACGGTGAAATAAAGGAATATGATTTCCGTCCGGAAGATTATGGCCTCACGACCAGAAATCCATCCGACCTTTCACCTGTTCCGGATATGGATCGGGAAGCAAGAGATTTTATAGCATTGCTGCGAGGTGAGAAAAACGGGCCCCGTTTTGAGGCGGCTGCCCTGAATGCCGGGCTCATATTTTATCTGGCAGGAAGTGTTCCTTCCATCAAAGAAGGCGTCAATAAGGCAT
>CAYSFQ010000017.1:1791-24643 GCA_964430575.1 uncultured Desulfobacteraceae bacterium | reverse complement strand
CCAAACTGGGCGGGATCATGCCCGTGTGGGAGGATCTCAAGAACTGCCGGCATATGGTTCTGGTGGCGTGTGGTACCTCTTATTACGCTGCTTGTGTGGGGAAATACATTTTTGAAAAGCTTACGGAAATTGATACGGAAGTGGGTCTGGCTTCCGAATTCCGTTATCGAAAATTAAATTTCCCCCCCAACACTTTTGTGGTGGCCATCAGCCAGTCCGGAGAAACCGCCGACACCCTTGCCGCCATTAAAGAAGCAAAGCGGAAAGGCGCTACACTTCTAGGTATTGTCAATGTGGTGGGGAGCACCATTAGCCGGGAAACAGACGGCGGTATCTATAATCATGCGGGTCCTGAAATCGGCGTGGCCTCCACCAAAAATTTCACCTCTCAACTGACTACCCTCACGTTGCTGGCACTGCTTCTGGGGCGTCATCAGCACCTTTCACTGACTGAGGGCATTCAGGCCATTCGCGCACTGGAAGCCCTGCCTGACCAGGTTCGGGAATTGCTGGGTCAATCCAGCCACATCGAGGCTATCGCAGAGAAGTACTATCATTGCACGAACTGGCTTTTTCTGGGTCGAAAGTACAATTACCCCATTGCCCTGGAAGGGGCTCTGAAACTCAAGGAGGTCTCCTACATTCACGCCGAAGGGTATGCCGCAGGAGAAATGAAGCATGGTCCCATTGCGCTGATCAATCCGGAAATGCCCACAGTGGCCATTATCCCCAATGATGAGATGTATGAAAAAATGCTCAGCAACATCCATGAAATCAAGAGCCGCAAAGGCCCAGTGATTGCCATTGCCACCCAGGGAGATGAAAAGGTCAGGGAACTGGTGGATGATATCATCGAGGTGCCGCCCATCCTCGATTTTTTAAGCCCCATGCTGTCCGTGATCCCATGCCAGCTCCTGGCGTACTACTGTGCAAAATTTCTTGAAAGGGATATTGATAAACCCCGTAACCTGGCAAAGAGTGTTACGGTGGAGTGATTCCCAATCCGGAACATTTTTGTAGATCTTTATTCGGAAAATCGACATAAATGTATTTTGAAATGGTTCACGGTTTACGGTTTATGGCCCACGGTTGAAAAAAACTCAGCTGACAACCGTGACGGGTCAGTGCGTTTCGCCATCATCCCATGGTCGTCAATTTCGAAGCAAAAGCATTCATAAGTATGGTAAAAGAGTATTTGTGATTTTTCTTCTTTTCTCTATTTCAATTCTTCCGCCCCGTTTAATTTTTTTTTGGCATTGCAATTGCAGTGTTCTGGTTCAAATTGGTTGAAAAAAAATGTTAACTGTAAACCATGAAAGGGTGCCATATTTTATCAAACAGGGAGGAAATAAAATGAACTGTCAGTCATTTGATGATGTGAGAAAGATTGTAAAGGAAAAAGATATCAGCTTTGTTCAGTTCTGGTTTACCGATGTACTGGGGGTTTTGAAAAGCTTTGCTATTACCCCTTCCGAACTGGAAGAAGGCATGACCGAAGGGATGGGGTTTGACGGCTCGTCCATCGAGGGTTTTGCGCGGATTGAGGAAAGCGACATGATCGCAAAGCCGGACCCCACAACCTTCCAGCTGGTCCCCTGGCGAAGCGGCGACCGCCCTGTGGCCCGCATGTTCTGTGATGTGATGAATCCGGATGGAACCCCCTATGAGGCAGATCCAAGGTACGTGCTCAAAAAGCTTCTCAGGAAAATTGCAGAAAAAGGGTACACCTTCTACGTGGGTCCGGAAGCGGAGTATTTTTATTTTAAAAACGACAAATGTACGGAAGGGCTGGACAAGGGCGGATACTTTGATTCCCGGCCGTTGGATATGGGAAGCAATCTGAGGCGGGATACCATCTTTGCCCTTCAGGATATGGGGATTCAGGTGGAATACAGTCATCACGAGGTGGCGCCCAGCCAGCACGAGATTGACCTTCGGTACCAGGAGGCCATGCGCATGGCGGACAACATGATGACCTATCGTCTGGTGGTCAAGGAAATCGCGCGCCAGAACGATGTTTACGCCACCTTCATGCCGAAACCCATCTTTGGGGAAAACGGAAGCGGTATGCATGTGCATCAGTCACTGTTTTTGAAGGACAAGAATGCGTTTTATGATGCATCCGACGAATTCAACCTGTCCACCGTTGCCAAGCAGTATATTGCCGGTTTGATGCGTCACGCGCCCGAAATTACGGCGGTGTGCAACCAATGGGTCAATTCCTACAAACGTCTGGTGCCCGGCTATGAGGCGCCGGTTTACGTATCCTGGGCCAGGCGGAACCGGTCCGCCATGATTCGCGTGCCCATGTACAAACCCGGTAAGGAACAGGCCACCCGGATTGAATTCAGATCTCCTGATCCGTCCTGCAACCCGTACCTTGCCTTTGCAGTGATGTTGGGAGCGGGCTTGAAAGGAATCGAAAACAAATATGAACTGGCAGCACCCGTGGAAGAAGACATCTTCGAGATGAACCCGGCCGAAAGAAAGGCCCACGGGATCACTGATCTTCCCGGGAACCTGTACGCCGCCATCCTGGCCACGGAAAAGAGTGAACTGGTCCGGGAAGTGCTGGGGGACCATGTGTTCAATAAATTCATTGAAAACAAACGGATCGAATGGGATTCCTACCGAACCCATGTGAGTCAGTTTGAGCTGGATAAATATCTATCCATCCTGTAACATATAAGATTATCAAAAAACATGCCGTTTCCTCCGTTTTTAAAGGGGAAGCGGCTTTATCTTGTTAAAAGCCACGGAAAGGATTAGGCCAGGAAATGATAAACACAAAGAGGCGCAAATTGGCGCTTTTTTATTGCCAGAATGTCCCTGAAAGCCGAGAGGGGGATCGACAGGCCCTGGAAGAGGCTTGTGGCGAAACCATTTCGTTCTTTCCCATGCCGTGCAGTGGAAGGGTTGAGCCGGTGCATTTGCTCCGGGCCTTGGAAGAATTTGCCGACGCTGCTTATGTGATCGCCTGCCCCGAAGGTGCCTGTCGTAATTTTGAAGGGAATTTAAGGGCAAGAAAACGGATCGAAAGGACAAAATCAATTATTGAAAGCATCGGTCTTGAAAGAGAACGGGTGGGGCTGATGGTCTGTTCAAAGGAGAACCCCAGACCCCTGGCCGTCTTGGCCCGAGAGATCATGGATAAGGTTTCACCCCTGGGGCCGTCGCCCGCGTTGGGTCCCAAGGCCCTAGATGATGAGGAGAAAGGGATATGATCACAGGAGAACAAAAGCCTGTAGAAGAAATCAGGCGAATGATTGCCCCATACAAGCAGATACTGGTGTTGGGATGCGGTTCATGCGTTGCCGAGTGCGCGTCAGGCGGTGAAAAGGAAACGGCCATGCTGGCGTCAGCCCTGCGCATGGCCGCCCGAATGAATGATGAGGATGTGGTCATTGAAGAAATGACCCTGGACCGGCAGTGCGTCATGGAGTTCGTAATTCAACTGGACAAAGCCATCGATCCCTACGATGCGGTGCTGTCACTGGGTTGCGGTGCCGGCGTTCAGGCTGTGGCGGATATGTATCCGGAAGTGCCGGTTATCCCTGGACTTAACACCGAATTCCTGGGTGAAACAAAGGACCAGGGAATCTGGGCGGAAACGTGCTTGGGATGCGGAGATTGCATGCTTTATGATTTCGGCGGCATCTGTCCCCTGGCCCGCTGTTCCAAGCAGATTTTAAATGGCCCGTGCGGTGGATCCGTGGACGGCCGATGCGAAGTGAACCCGGATATACCGTGCGCCTGGCAGCTGATTATTGATCGTTTGGACAAATTCGGCGCACTGGACCGGCTGGAAGAAATTTACCCCCCCAAAGACTGGTCTACGAAACAGGGCGGGGGCCCCAGAAAGATTATCAGGGAGGATCAGCAAAAGTGAGCCACGAAAGCCAGCTAAAAAACGTTCTTGTTCAGGGTAAATTTGCCGTAACAGCGGAATGCGGTCCTCCGAAAGGTGCGGACCCTGAGGTGATATTGAAAAAAGCCCAATTGCTGAAGGAAAAGGTGGATGCGGTGAACGTCACCGACAATCAGACGGCCATTGTTCGCATGTCGAGCCTTGCTGCATGCAGCCTGCTCAAAACCGCCGGGCTGGATCCGGTCTTGCAAATGGTGGTTCGGGACCGGAACCGCATCTCGCTCCAGTCGGACATCCTGGGGGCATCGGCCCTGGGCATTCGCAATGTGCTGTGTCTTTCCGGCGACCATCAGATTTTCGGCAATCAGCCCCAGGCCGTGGGGGTTTTCGATCTGGATTCGATCCAGTTCGTTCAGGTTGTTAAGGGGATGCGGGACGATGGTGTCATCACAGGGGGCGATTCTCTGGATCATAAGCCGGATATGTTTATCGGCGCCGCTGCCAACCCATTTGCCGATCCCCTGGGATTCAGAATTGTCAGGTTGGCTAAAAAGATCAAGGCCGGGGCCGACTTTATTCAGACCCAGTGCGTCTACAATCTGGACCGCTTTGAGTCCTGGCTTTCCATGGCTGAGGATCGGGGACTGACCGAAAAAGCCCATATCCTGGGCGGTGTGACGCCTCTTAAATCGGCTGGTATGGCCAAATATATGAAAACCAGAGTGGCGGGCATGGACATTCCCGATGATGTGATCAAACGGATGGAAGGGGTTCCCAAGGGGAAACAGCGGGAGGAAGGGATCAGCATCTGCGTGGAAACCATTTCCAGGTTGAAAGAGTTTTCTGGCGTAAGCGGTGTGCATATTATGGCCATCGAATGGGAAGAGGCCGTGGGTGAAATTGTCGAACGGGCGGGGCTGTATCCCAGGCCGGCCCCGGACAGAGCATAGAGGGAGTCGTTATGCCGTCCAAATATGTGATCCACACCAAAGCCCTTCCCCGTCGTTTTCAGCCGCTGATCCAATCGGGCGTCATCGCCTGGGAAGAAGGTTGTCTCAAATGCCCTGTCTGTGTGAAAAAAAAGTGCATTTACGGCGTTTACGACCACCGAGGGCTGGATGCGCGACAGATGGTGGAATCCATTGACAATGAGTGCATGAATTGTCTCAGGTGCGTGCAAGGGTGCCCCAATGAGCTGATTCACAAATCCATCAACCCCGAATTTATGGCCATGGGGGATGACCACTGGTCTCCCAATATTATCGCCAGCCTGTGGAACCAGGCGGACAGCGGGAAGATTCCCGTGTCCGGGGCCGGTTATCCGGGGCCTTTCAGCGGGCCCGGTTTCGACGCCATCTGGACTGACATGTCGGAAATCGTGAGACCCACCCGCGACGGCATCCATGGGCGCGAATATATCAGCACCGCCATTGATCTCGGGAAAACACCGGGTCATCTGGTTTTCGACCCGGAAGGCGGGCTCGAAAAGGGCGATTCGTTGCTTCTGGATATCCCTTTGCCCATTATCCTCAGGAAACCCGGATTCGGGGCGATGAGTGAAAAGACCATTTCAGGATGGGCTGAAGCGGCCAAAAGACTGGGGACGCTCTTTTCTCTCTCAGCAGAGATGCTGACTGAAATACCTGAAGAATACAGTCCGTGGCTTCTGCCAGCCATTTCGGCGAACCCTGTGGCTCTGGAAGGGTTACCCCCGGGGTGCCGCATGGTGGAATTAAGCCTTGATGACGACTGGCATGAAGCCGTGAAGAATGTGATGGCCCTTGACCCAAAGGTTTTGATCTGCGCCAGGGTGCCCATGACTGAGGGCATGGAAGAAAAAGCACTACAATTGGTGGAAGCAGACGTTCCCATTATTCACCTGGAAGGAAATTTCAGGGGGCGTGGGTTTGACGACCCGGGAAAATTTCTGAAAGATGGTATCCGTTCCGTCCACATGAAATTGGTTGAGGCCGGGATCAGGGACAATGTTACCCTTCTGGCCAGCGGCGGGATTTCCATGGCCGAGCATGTGGCCAAGGCAATCATCTGCGGCGCCGATGGCGTTTTTATGGATTTTCCCATGCTCATTGCCATGGAATGCCGCATGTGCCGGCGTTGTGAAAAGGGACTATCCTGCCCCGTGGACATTCAGGACGCATCACCTTTATGGACGGCCGGCAGGGTTGTTAACCTTGTGGGGGCCTGGCATAACCAGCTCTTGGAAGTGATGGGTGCCATGGGGATCCGGGATGCACGTCGCCTGCGTGGAGAAGTAGGCAGGGCCATGTTCTTTGAACAATTGGACAGGGAAACCTTTGAGGGCATGGGAACGGTTGAGGAGGAGTGTGAACTTGAATAATTCGGAATCTTTTCAGTTACCTGAAGTTAAACGTACACCGTCCCGTTTCAGGAATCCCATCGGGAAGTACCGGTTGAACCGGACCAGCGCCTGTATCGCCTGCGGTAAATGTGTGGAAACATGTCCCTACGACGTGCATGTGGCCCGAAGGGGCCGTGTGCGGATCGAAAACGCCTATCGCTGTGTGGGAAAAGACTGTGAAAATACCTGTGTCGATGTCTGTCCGGAGCAGGCCCTTTCCTTGAAAAGAAACCCTGATTTTGAGGTGCTGGGGGATCGCAGGTGGCCGGCAGATCTGTTGGCCAGCTCCTGGCATATGGCCGAATTCGGCCAAGTCCCTGAAAAGGGCCTCGAGTACAGGATCGGTGCATCCGAAGGGGGTTATGATAAACTGCGCATTGCTTTTAAAAAGAGCAGAATCGGATCGGCCCGGTGGGAAGATGATGAAATGGATCTGGGAGTCCTTCTCAACCGGCGCGGGGATAACGCCCACCTGGCCAGAACCGAAGTCCCCTTTTACGGCGGCGGCATGAGCTATGGCTCCGTGAGCATCAACACCATGCTGAGCCGGATGAAAGCGGCGGCAGCGCTCGGTACCTTCTGCTGCACCGGCGAAGGGGGATATCCCGATGAGCTCAAACCCTTTGACGATCACGTGATTACACAGGTGGCTACTGGCCTTTTCGGGGTGCGTGAGGAGACCCTTCAGAGGGTCAAAATTGTTGAGTTTAAGTATGCTCAGGGGGCTAAACCGGGCCTGGGCGGACATCTGCTGGGCGACAAGGTGACCTCCGGTGTGGCCCGCATGCGTGAAGCGGTGGTGGGATATCCACTTTTTTCACCCTTTCCCTTTCACAGTGTGTATTCGGTGGAGGATCATAAAAAACATGTGGACTGGATCAAAGCCATCAATCCAAAAGCCCTGGTTTCTGTAAAGGTGTCCACCCCAACGGACGTGGATATGGTGGCGGTGGGAAGCTATTACGCCGGTGCCCACATTATCCACCTGGACGGCAGCTACGGCGGCACGGGGGCCGCGCCCGACATTGCCAAGAAAAACATCGCCATGCCCATAGAATACGCCCTGCCCAAGGTTCACAAGTTTCTGACGGAAGAGGGGGTGCGGGATAAGATAACGGTCATTGCCAGCGGCGGGATTCGAACGCCCCACGATGTGGCCAAGACCATCGCCCTGGGTGCTGATGGGGTTTGCACGGGAACGGCGGACCTCGTAGCCCTGGAGTGCATCCGATGCCACAACTGCGAAAGCGGCCGGGGTTGCGCCAGGGGCATTGCCTCCACAGACAGTGAATTGATGAACCTGATCCAAGTGGAATGGGGTACCCAGCGGATTCTGAACCTGTTTCTGGCCTGGCGAAAAGAG
Organism: uncultured Desulfobacteraceae bacterium; assembly: GCA_964430575.1. Classification (GTDB taxonomy): domain Bacteria; phylum Desulfobacterota; class DSM-4660; order Desulfatiglandales; family Desulfatiglandaceae; genus NaphS2. The sequence continues at coordinate 17,032 of CAYSFQ010000017.1, read as the reverse complement.
CTCATTCGCATTTTGAAGAAACTGGGCATGAAAAATTTGAAGGAACTGGTGGGGCGCACCGATTGCCTAGTACATCTGGATTATATGAAGAATGGTAGCGAGAAATGAAAAATAACACCTTTGTAGAGAAAGTGATTCAATCCAGGGAAGCCCTGGTGGAAGATTTCCCCTCAAAAAACTGCTTTGAAACGGAGACCGAAGGGGGTTGCGGCGTTACGGGATTTGCCTGTAGTGTCCCGGTCAGGGGAAAGCATATTTACGAACCGTCCAGGCAGATGCACAACCGGGGAAACGGTCGCGGCGGGGGGATTGCCGCCATGGGATTTGAGGCACGAATGCTGGGCGTCTCAGATGAGATCCTTGAAAAAAACTATATTCTTCAGATTGCTGTACTCAATGAAAATGTGGTTGCGGATCTTGAAGCGCAGTTTATCAATGCTTTTTTCGACGTGCATTTTTCCGAGAGGATCCCCCATGTGCCGGATTACCGGGATATTCGGGGACTGGATGTGAAACCACCCGAAGTGCTCCGGTATTTTGTACGGGTGAAACCGGAGGTGCTGCGTCATTTTGCAAATCAAAACGGTTTGGAAGAAATGCCCGCAAGGCGGGTTGAGGATGAATTCGTCTACCAAAACAGTGTCAACATTAACAAAACCTATTATGACGCTTATGGGAAACAGCATGCTTTTGTGTTGAGCCACGGCCGGAATTTTTTTATCCTCAAAATTGTAGGATATGCGGAGAAGGTCGTAGAGTATTACCAACTGGACAATTTCAAGGCCCATGTGTGGATCGCCCACCAGCGATACCCCACCAAGGGGAAAGTCTGGCATCCGGCTGGGGCTCATCCCTTTGTGGGACTCAACGAAGCCCTGGTGCACAACGGCGATTTTGCCAACTACCACTCCGTGGCAGAGTATCTGCGCCAGAAGAATCTCTATCCCCAGTTCCTCACAGATACGGAAGTCTCCGCGCTCCTCTTTGATCTTTACAGCCGGACTTACCAGTATCCGCTTGAGTATGTGATCGAGGCCCTGGCCCCCACCATGGAACGGGATTTTGATCAACTGCCCGAGGACAAACAGCGCATCTATCGGGCCATTCAGGCCGCCCATGTGCATGGGTCGCCCGACGGCCCCTGGTTTTTCATTATTGCGCGGAATGATACGGAAAACGACCGGCTTCAGTTGATCGGTATTACCGATACGGCCATGTTGCGGCCCCAGGTTTTCGGGCTGCACGACGGCCAGGTTCAGGTGGGGCTCATCTGTTCCGAGAAACAGGCCTTGGATGCCACACTCAAAAGCCTCGCCGATGAAGACCCCAGGGTGGGTACGGTGGCCGATCGGTGCTGGAACGCCCGTGGCGGCAGCCATACGGACGGGGGTGCGTTCATTTTTAATTTGGACAAGACGGGTGGTGGGGCTACTGAGCGGCACATCACCTGCGTGGATAAATTCGGCCGTGAGATCAAGGCCCCCGAAGGTGATCAGAAGGCTTATCTTCCCGGTCGAGTCTACTATCTCGATGAAGGGGAAGAGAAAGAACGGTTTAATGTATGCCGGTTTTTCGATCTTCAACGGGATGATCTGCTGTTTGAATATATGCGGGATCAACTGACGGGCTGGGATTTCTCGGACTTTATGGATTGTCTCAAGGAAGTCAAAACTTGGGCATTGAAGGGCGATGCTCACCTGGAAGTGGCCTTGTCCGCCTTGACACGACTGCTCGACCGGCGTTACCCCACATACGACAAAAAGCGTCGGTCTGTTCTGCAAATGATCAACCAGACCCTGGAAAGCATCTTCCGCCATTTTCCCTCTCTGGGCCGGGAGGATGTGAAGTCCGCCTATCGGTTGATCGACTGGGAGACCCGCCAATTCTTCAGAGGCCCTTCCTATGATGAAAAGGTCCTGATTATTGACGCTTCTCTCTTTCCGCCGGAAGGAGACCATTGCGACAGCCGTCTGTTGGCGGAGGCATTTTTGCGGGGCTGGAGACGGTTCATTGTCTTCGGACTGAAAGGGCAACGCTTTCACGGATGCGGTCTGGGACCCGATTCAGGGGGTGTCCGCATCGACGTTTACGGTTCTTCGGGGGATTATCTGGGCAGCGGAATTGACGGGCTGAGCATCCACGTGCACGGCAATGCCCAGGATCAGTTGGGGCAGATCATGAAAGCCGGCAAAATGGTGATTTACGGTGATACGGGCCAGACGTTCATGTACGGTGCCAAAGGCGGCGAGGTGTATGTCATGGGAAACGCCGCAGGCCGCCCGCTGATCAATGCGGTGGGCCGTCCCCGGGTGGTCATCAACGGTACCTGTCTTGACTACCTGGGTGAGTCATTTATGGCAGGAGATCCCCACAACGGGGGTGGGTTTGTGGTTTTAAACGGCATGGCTTTTGACGACCATGGTGATCTGGTGCCGCAGGAGACGCCCTATCCGGGTTCCAACCTCTTCAGTCTGGCCTCAGGCGGTGCCATCTATGCCCGGGACCCCCACCACATGATAGACGATCAGCAATTGAACGGTGGTGAGGTGGTAAACCTTGAAAACAAGGACTGGGATCTTATCTTACCCTACCTGGAAGAGAATGAGCGCCTCTTCGGTATTTCCATTGAAAAGGATCTCCTGGTGGTGGATGGGGCGCCTAAAAGTCCATTGGAGATCTATCGAAAAGTCAGACCCATTCAAGCCGTTGATCTGGAAAAAGATGGCTTGGAGGAGCAAGGAGACATCACAATATGAAAAAAATAGAGGCCATTATCAAACCGTTTAAACTGGACGAGGTGAAGGATGCCATCCTCAAACTAGGTGTGAGCGGTATCACCATGACCGAAGTCAAAGGCTTCGGCCGGCAGAAGGGACACAAGGAGATTTACCGGGGCGCAGAGTATGTTGTTGATTTTCTGCCGAAAATAAGACTTGAAGTGGTGGTGTCCACAGACCTGGTTCCCCAGGTGGTGGAAGCAATCAAAGAAAAGGCCTATACCGGCGAAATCGGAGACGGAAAGATTTTCATTATCCCCGTTGAAAAGGCCATCCGCATTCGAACGGGGGAAGAAGACCGGGACGCCATTTAAGGCGAACATTTTGAACGGATCGCAAGACAGGATCAGAGCATTTCATTCTGAAAGAGATGCTCTGGCCGCGAAAGGGCTTCAGTCTGAATCGGGTCTTCGATTTTCCCATCGATATGCCGATGTGATGGATCGGTTTATCCGGGATCTTTTTGCAATGGCCGGATCCCCACGGGGAAACCTGATCGATGGGGGCGCAATAGCGGTTGTGGCCCTGGGCGGTTATGGGCGGCGAGAACTCTGCCTGGGGTCGGATGTGGACCTGATGGTGATTCACCGGGGCGATCTCCCGCCTGAAATGGAACAGGTGATCCGCCATGCCCTATACCCCCTTTGGGATGCAAAACTGGATGTGGGGCACTCCATACTGACTTATCAGGAATGTATCCGCCTGGCCATGGGGGACTTCAGAATGCTCACCTCTCTGGTGGACAGCCGGTTTTTGTTGGGTTCCCGGTCTTTTTACAGACTCTACAAAGAGGCCTTCTGGTCCCGCATAGCCAGGGAGAAGGATTCTTTGCTGGGGAAATTTCTCATCTCAAGGCGGGAACGGGCCGACCGAAACAAGGGGGAAAGCTGTTTCGTGGAACCGGATCTGAAAGAGGGTCTGGGGGGTCTTCGAGACATTCATCTCATGGCGTGGATGGCCCGAATATGGTTCGATTGTAAACGCCTGGGCCAAATAAAGCGGTTTGCGGCCTTCAGCCATTTTGAAATTCAAAAGCTGGGGGTGAGCCGAAGTTTTCTCCTGAAGATCCGAAATTACCTGCACTGGCTGGCCCGTCGCAAAGAAGACAGCCTCAGACTCTCGTACCAGGACCAGCTTTCAAATATTCTGGGCTACCGGGACGGTTCCCACATTTCCGGTACTGAAAAGCTCATGAGAGACGTTTATCTTCACCTCAACAGGATTCGATACCGACATGAGGAATTTCAGGTGAAGATGCTCGATATGATTGATCCCTCTCCCGTTGAGCCGAGCCAGAAAAACCTGCCCACTGAATTTGTGGTTCGAAAAGGGAATGTGGTTCTGCTAGAAGGAGCGTTGTTCGAGAAGGACCCCCTGGTGATTCTTCGGGGTTTTAAGGAAGCCAACGAGCGCGGGCTGTTTCTGGGGTCAGGATTCATCTGGGAAGCCAGAGAGATTATCAGGGGAAGCGGGAAAACCCTGGCCGTTTCCCAGGAGGGAAAGGCGTTGTTCCGGGGCTTGCTCCTGAGGCCTGAAAACCCGAAAATTATTCGACTGGCCCTTGAGATTGGGCTTATGGGCCTGTTTATCCCTGAGTTTAAAAAGATTCGAAACTTGCCCCAGTTTGGTTTCTACCATGTCATGACCGTGGACCTTCATTGCCTGAGGGCCGCGGAGGTGCTAAACGAGATTTCAAAAGGGGTTTATGATGAAAAGTGGCCTGTTTTCAGGGCCGTTTTTGAAGAGGTTGAAAATCAGGGGTCTCTTTTTCTGGCGGCCCTGCTGCATGATATCGGGAAGGGATACGGCGATGACCATTGTGACCGGGGACGTCAATTGATTCCGGTGATTCTTTCCCGCCTGGGTTTTGATAATTCATGGTCACAGGCGGTCTCTTCTCTGGTTCAGCATCACCTCCTGCTGACCCGCGTTGCTCAGCACAGGGATCTTCGGGACGAAAAAACCTGCGTTCAGGTGGCCCAGTCCATTCAGGATCGACAGTTGCTGAAAATGCTTTTTCTGCTGACCATCGCGGACAGTTTCGCCACCGGCCCCATGGCGCGCAGCGACTGGAAGATCATGCTTCTGGCTGAGCTTTTTCACAAAGTAGAGCGCATACTGGAGCGGGGTATCCTGGCAACACCCGATGCCACAGAGAAGATTACGGGGAAGCGGGATCACATTCGAAAAATTCTGATCAGGGATTTTGATGAAGGAGCGGTCCAACATGTTCTGGATCAGGTTTCTTCCCGGTATATCCTGAATACCTCGCTTTCGGATATGGCCACTCATTTTTCCCTGGCCCTGACGCTGGGAGAAGAAAACCATGCGTGGCGGCTGGAAAAGCGAAAAGACGCCCCCGTTACCCGGGTTATTCAGGTCACTCATGACAAACCGGGTCTGTTCAGCAAAATGGCCGGCGTCCTCGCCCTGAACAATATGGCGGTATTGTCCGCCGGTATCTTTACTTTGAAAAACGGCCTGGCTTTTGATACCTATGAGGTGACCAATCCCCCCGACGTTTACCGGGAAGCGGAACAGTGGGACAAAGCCAGAAAAGATCTGAAAGAGGCCCTGGGCGGACGTCTGATGTTGGATCGATTGATTCAGGAAAAAGGAGATGCCGGGATGTTGGCGGCATACGAAAGACCGATTAAAGAAAAAGTCGTGATCAACAATGAGGAAAGCGACTTTTTTACTTTGATTGAGGCCCGGGCGGGCGCCAGGTTTGGCCTGCTCTATGATCTGGCATGCGTGATTTTCGGAATGGATCTTGACATTCGGACGGCAAAGGTCAACAGTGACGGGGAAAAATTAACCGGTGTTTTCTACGTACGAGATTCGGCCGGAGAGAAAGTCTATGAACCGGATGCCATGGCGGAAACCAGACGTCGTTTGATGGCGGTGTGTGGGTTGCGGGCATCGTCCGTCTCAGGGAAACAAACAGGAAATCAGGAAAAAGAACTCATATGAAAGCAATACTCGCTCTGGAAGACGGCACGATTTTTAATGGTCGCTCTTTTACGGGCCACGGGGAAACCGAAGGAGAGGTGGTATTCAACACCAGCATGACCGGCTACCAGGAGATCCTCACCGACCCTTCCTATTGTGGCCAGATGGTTACCATGACCTATCCGCTTATGGGCAATTACGGGGTCAATGAAGCCGATGTGGAATCGGACCGCATTCAGGTGAAGGCTTTCCTGGTGAAAGAGTACCAGCCATATCCCAGTAATTTCCGATCACAGAAAAGCCTCGGGGATTATCTGAAAGAAAACGGTATTCCCGGGATTGAGGGGATTGACACCCGGGCGCTGACACGGCACATCCGTCTTTCGGGCGCCATGCGGGGCGTACTCTCCACTGAGGACCTGGATTCCACTTCCCTGATTCGAAAGGCGAAAGCATCGCCCCAAATGACAGGGTCGGATCTGGTCAGTAAGGTGACCTGTCAGGAGCCGCTTCTTTGGCATGACGGGAAGCCGGTACCCGTTAAAAGAGACTTGACGTCATTCAACTGGATGGCAGAGAACAACCGCCATCGCGTGGTGGCCATGGATTTTGGCATCAAATACAACATTCTTCGGTCTTTGGAAGTCCGCGGATGCCAGGTTCTCCTGGTTCCGGCAAAGACCGATTCTGATGTTATCGATAAGCTCAACCCGGACGGCCTCTTTCTGAGCAATGGCCCGGGAGATCCCGCTGCGGTTACCTACGCCGTTGAGACCATTTACAATCAGATTGGCCGACGGCCCATTTTCGGCATCTGCCTGGGACATCAATTGCTGGGCCTGGCCCTGGGGGGAAAATCCTTTAAACTGAAGTTCGGCCACCGGGGCGGCAACCAGCCCGTCAAAGACCTGAAAACGGGAAAAGTGGAAATCACCTCCCAGAACCACGGGTTCTGTGTGGATCATGATACCTTGAAAGATCCGGATATTGAAATCAGCCACCTGAATCTGAATGACAACACCCTGGAAGGCATGGTCCACAAAAAACACCCTCTTTTCTCAGTCCAGTACCATCCCGAGGCATCTCCCGGACCCCATGATGCCGCGTACCTGTTTGATCGGTTTATCCAGATGATGGAGGGAGAAAAGCGAGCTGTTAGCTCTTAGCTATTAGCTGTTAGGGATCAGTTCGTGATCAGATGATTTTATGGCATGTTCCTCAGCCTATCGGTTGACCATGCGAATTTTGTAAATAATTGGAAACATAAAGCTAAAAGCTAATGGCTAACAGCTAACTGCTGAGACCACACTATGCCCAAACGCACCGACATCAAAAAGATTCTCCTCATCGGCTCCGGCCCCATCGTCATCGGCCAGGCCTGCGAATTCGACTACTCCGGTACCCAGGCCTGTAAGGCCCTTATGGAGGAGGGGTTTGAAATTGTTCTCATCAACAGCAATCCCGCCACAATCATGACGGACCCGGGCACGGCCCATCGCACTTACATCGAACCCATTACCGCCGAGGTGGTGGCCAAAATTATCGAGCGGGAGCGGCCCCAGGCCATCCTGCCCACCCTGGGGGGACAGACCGGTCTCAATACGGCTGTGGAAGTGGCCGAGTCGGGGATTCTGGAAAAATTTGATGTGGAGATGCTGGGAGCCTCTCTGCCTGTGATTCAGAAGGCGGAGGACCGTGAACTGTTTCGCAACGCCATGGAAAAAATCGGCCTGAAAGTTTCTGAAAACTTCATCGTCAGGAACTTGGATGAGGCTAAGACTGCGGCGGAACAGATTGGCTTCCCTGTTATTATCCGTGCCAGTTTTACCCTGGGAGGTATTGGCAGCGGTGTGGCCTACAACCGAGAAGAAATGGAAGAGATCGTCAAGAGTGGTATTGATGCCAGCATGATTTCCGAGGTGATCATGGAAAAATCACTCCTCGGCTGGAAAGAATACGAGTTGGAAGTCATGCGGGATTTCAAGGACAATGTGGTGATTATCTGCTCCATTGAAAATTTCGACCCCATGGGCGTTCACACGGGGGACAGCATCACCGTGGCCCCGGCCCAAACCCTGTCCGACCGTGAGTACCAGGTCATGCGGGATGCTTCTCTAGACATTATCCGAGAGATTGGTGTGGAAACGGGGGGCAGCAACATTCAGTTTGCCATTCATCCTGAAACCGGAGAAATGGTGGTCATCGAAATGAACCCCCGGGTGTCTCGAAGCTCGGCCCTGGCCTCCAAGGCCACCGGGTTCCCCATCGCCAAGATCGCCGCCAAGCTGGCCGTGGGGTACACCTTGGATGAAATCCCCAACGATATCACCCGGGAGACCTTTGCTTCCTTTGAGCCCACCATAGATTACTGCGTGGTCAAAGTGCCCCGATGGACCTTTGAAAAGTTCCCTGGCACCCGGGATTCCTTGACCACTTCCATGAAATCCGTGGGAGAAACCATGGCCATCGGCCGGACCTTCAAAGAATCCCTTCAAAAGGCGGTGCGGTCCCTGGAGATCGGGCGATTCGGCATGGGGACCGATACCCCCGATTGCACCCTTTCAAAAACAGATGTTTATGAACTGGAGAGGGGTCTCATTCGACCCAACTCTCACCGGCTTTTTTATCTCTACGAGGCCTTCAATCGGGGCATGAGCATTGAGAAGATTTATGAACTCTCTAGCATTGATCCATGGTTTCTTTATCATATCCAGCAGATTCAGGCCTTTGAAAGCCGCTTCATACAAATGGCGCATGAGGGGGACGGGCCCGAACAGTGGGACAAGGATTTCCTGAAACAGGTCAAGGCATACGGTTTTTCCGATGTTCAACTGGCCGGTATTTTTGACGCCAGGGAGGAGGCGATTCGGCAGATTCGAAAACAAAAAGGTGTGGAACCGGTCTATAAGCTGGTGGATACCTGTGCTGCGGAGTTCGAGGCCTACACCCCGTACTACTATTCCACCTATGAGCAGGAAAACGAGATTCGAACATCCCGGAAGAAAAAGGTGGTCATTCTGGGTGGTGGACCCAACCGCATCGGCCAGGGCATCGAGTTTGACTACTGCTGCGTTCATGCCTCTCTGGCACTTCGGGAGATGGGCATTGAAAGCATCATGGTGAACAGCAATCCGGAAACCGTGAGCACCGATTATGATACTTCGGATCGGCTCTATTTCGAGCCGCTCACCCGGGAAGACGTGCTGAACATCGTGGAACAGGAGAAGCCGGTCGGGATTATCGTGCAATTTGGCGGGCAAACCCCCCTGAATCTTTCCGTTCCCCTTTCGGACGCGGGCGTAAAAATTCTGGGTACCAGCCCGGACAGTATCGACCGGGCTGAGGACCGGGAGCGGTTCCAGGTGATGCTCAAAAAACTCCAGATCCTTCAGCCTGAAAACGGCATTGCCGTAAACAAACAGGAGGCCATTCATATAGCAGATCGAATTGGCTATCCCGTGGTGGTGCGGCCCTCATTTGTGCTGGGGGGGCGGGCCATGGAAATCGTCTATGACCGGAAAGATCTGGAATACTATATGGAGACTGCGGTCAAAGTTTCCCCCGGTAAACCCGTACTCGTTGACCGGTTTCTGGACGGGGCCGTTGAAATTGATGTGGACGCCATTTCCGATGGCCAAGATACCGTCATCGGCGGCATTATGGAACATATTGAAGAAGCAGGTATTCACAGTGGAGACAGCGCCTGTGTGTTGCCCCCCGTTTCCCTGGGTCCGGAAATTCTTGAGACCATCATGGAATACACCCGAGCGTTGGCCAAAGAGTTGTCGGTGGTGGGTCTCATGAACATCCAGTATGCGGTAAGAGATGGTATTATCTATGTGATCGAGGTAAATCCACGGGCCTCGCGAACCGCTCCCTTTGTGAGCAAGGCCACCGGTGTACCACTGGCCAATATGGCAACCCAGGTGATCATGGGGAAAACCCTTCATGAACTGGGTTTGACCCGGGAAGTGGTCCCCGAATATGTATCCGTGAAAGAAGCGGTTTTTCCCTTCAGCCGTTTCCCGGGGGTGGATACCATTTTGGGGCCGGAGATGAAATCCACCGGTGAGGTCATGGGTATCGACCATAGTTTCGGCCTGGCCTTCGGAAAGTCCCAACTGGCTGCCGGTCAGAGAATCCCCCTTTCTGGGACGGTGTTCATCAGCGTGAAGGATATGGACAAGGCGGCCGCCCTCCCTGTTGCCATGGGGCTTTTTAATCTGGGTTTCAAGATTCTGGCCACAAAGGGCACCTCACGGTTTTTTATGGAGAACGGGGTGATCAACGAGTCGGTGAACAAGGTCAGGGAAGGACGTCCCCACGTGGTGGACATGATCAAGAACGGAGAGATTCATCTGGTGATCAATACCACCAGCAGCAAAAAGGCCATGGCCGAATCCTACTCCATTCGCAGAGCATCTTTGACCCTCAATGTCCCTTATACCACGACACTGGCCGGTGCAAAAGCGACTCTTGCTGCTATCCAGTCCATGTCGGAAGAGGATTTGAAGGTAAGAACCATACAGGAATACCACGGGGATTGTTGATTGTTGATTGTTGATTGTTGATTGACGATTGACGAATGATCTATGAAAACGGGATGGTGAATGAACAAAATAGAATCCAGGCGACCCAAGGATGAATGCGGCATTTTTGCAGTTTACGGCCATGAGGATGCGGCCAAACTGACCTATTTCGGCCTCTATGCCCTCCAACACCGTGGTCAGGAGAGTGCGGGCATTGTGGCTTCCGACGGGAAACAGGTCGTTGAACACAAGGCCATGGGTCTGGTTCCCGAGATATTTAATGAACAGATCCTGGATGGGCTGAAGGGGGATATGGCCCTGGGGCATGTGCGGTATTCCACCACCGGATCTTCCCTGCTGGTCAATGCGCAGCCTTTTTGTGTGCGCCATTCGGGCCATTCCATGTCCATCGCCCATAACGGCAACATCGTCAACGCCCACCAAATCCGTTCGGAACTGGAACAAAACGGGTCTATTTTTCAAACCACCATGGACAGCGAGGTGGTGCTGCACCTGATGGCCCGGCGAATGAACCTCGGCGTGGAACAGGCCATGATCGAGGCCATGGGTCAACTTCGAGGCGCCTATTCGGTGGTGGTCATGACCGAAGACAGCCTCATCGCTGCCAAGGACCCCAATGGGTTCCGCCCGCTTTGCCTGGGGAAACTCAATTCCGGATATGTCCTGGCTTCAGAGACCTGTGCCTTTGATCTGGTGGAAGCGGAGTTTGTCCGGTTTATCGAACCCGGCGAGATTGTGATCATCAATAAAGAGGGCATTAAGAGCATTCATTCGGGTATTTCATCCCGCCGAAGTCAGTGTATCTTTGAATTGATCTATTTTGCCCGGCCCGACAGTACTGTATTCGGTGAAAATGTCTATCTCTTTCGAAAACGGCAGGGGGAACTCCTGGCCAAGGAATATCCCCTGAATGTGGACTTTGTGATGCCCTTTCCCGATTCCGGAAATTACGCAGCCATCGGTTACGCCCAGGCATCAGGGATCCCCCTTGAGATGGGCATGATTCGAAACCACTACATCGGCAGGACCTTTATTCAGCCGTCCCAGAGCATGCGGGATTTCGGGGTGAAGGTGAAACTTAATCCGGTGAAGGATTTGCTGAAGGGAAAACGGGTGTTGATCATGGAGGATTCCATCATTCGCGGTACCACAGCCAAGACCCGGGTGAAAACCCTTCGCGAGATCGGCGCTAAAGAGGTCCACATGGTGGTGAGCTGCCCGCCCCATGCCTATCCCTGCCATTACGGCATTGATTTTTCCACCAAGGGCGAATTGATCGCCGCCAGTAAGTCCGTGGAAGAGATTCGGGATTTCGTAGGTCTGGACAGCCTGGGCTACCTATCCATCGACAATTTGAAAAAAGCCACCGCCATCCCCGATCAGGACCTATGTTTTGCCTGCTTTAACGGGAAGTACCCCGTCCCTATCGAAAAGGAAACCTCCAAGTTCTGCCTTGAGTAAATTTCTCTCGTTCCCACCCTCCCGCATGGGAACACCTAATGGTATCCCTGCAATAGCGTTTTGATGCGGACGTTTCTATTCTCAGCTTTCCGTCTTTATGTTTCAGTTCTCTGGGGGCTTTTTTTCTTGACGCAGCGTTATAATGTGTTATCATAAGTCCAAAAATGACATCATGATTACATGGAGACAGCAAATGATACGCACACAGATTCAACTCACAGAAGAACAAGCCCGGTTGCTGAGGGAGATTTCCCGCACAGGCCGGGAATCCATGGCCGCCTTGGTCCGCAGAGCAGTGGATCAGTTTCTCTCAAACAGAAAGCCGGACCGGATAGCCCTTTATCGGCAGGCTTCAACGGTTGTGGGTAAGTACGAAGTTGGGGTCGGGGATATCTCCCTGGAGCATGATCGGTATCTGGAGGAGGCATTTGGAAAATGATCGTTTTTGTGGACACATCAGCACTTTTTTCGCTCTTGGTTCGTGATGACTTCATGCATGTTCGCGCAAAGGAAAACTTCGCTCATTTTGCCGCTCACCTGTTCCAACTTTTGACCAGCTCTTTTGTACTGTTGGAAACCGTTGCGCTGCTCCAGCGACGGGTGGGTCTTGATTCCGTTCGGCATTTCAACGCGAAAATTTTGCCTCTTCTGGAAGTCGTATGGGTTAATGCCGACTGGCATAACCGGGCCATGCAACGCCTTTTGACCCAGAACAGAAAAAATCTGAGTCTCGTTGACTGCCTGAGTTTTGAAATCATGGAGGCGCGTGAGATAACCGAAGCCTACACCTTTGACCGGCATTTCGAGGAAAACGGGTTCAAGATTGCAGCCTATCATAACTTGGACGCTGGCAGGTGATTATGACCATTTGGGGGACGTCCCTGTTCCCCTATTTTTCAAGATATAGATTCTTCAGTCGATTCAGGAACTCCTGATCCCTCTGCTCAATCGCTTTGTCCAGGTCTTCTTCTGAAAAATCCACCGTATAATCATAGAATCCCTTGCCGCTTTTGATGCCGTCATTACCCTTTGCGACCAGGTCGTCCAACGCGGCAGGCGGAGTTATTCCGCTTTCAATCTGGGGCAGCAGGTTGGCACAGACGTTTCGCCAGAGTTTTACGCCCGCCAGATCAATGGTGAGGAGCGGTCCGATGCTGGCCAGGCGGAAGCCCATACTTCCCCGAACGGCCCGATCAATATCTGCGGCGCTGGCAACCCCCTTTTTGTAAAGATTCAGCACTTCCCGAACCATGGCAATCTGGATGCGATTGACAATGAAACCAGGGATTTCCCAGTTGATCATGACCGGAGTTTTTTTGATCTTTTCCATTAGCCCATAGGCGGTGCCGGCGGTTTCATTGCTGGTGCCTTCGTTTTTCACCACTTCCACTGTCGGAACGATATGGGGAGGGTTAAACCAATGGGTTACCACCAACCTGGATTTATTTTTCACCTTTTCCCCGATCTCTTTCAGCGTCAAAGATGACGTATTGCTGGCGATGATGGTGTTTTCATCACAGAACGATTCGATTTTTTCAAAAAGTCCTTGTTTGAGGTTTAAGTCCTCAGGGGCTGCCTCCACAATGAAATCGGCTTTAGAAACCGCTTTTTCAAGATCCGTGGTAGTGGTGAGCCTTTTAAGGCTTGCTTCGATGTCCTCTTCTTTAATGAGGTCTGATTTGAAAAACAGTTCAAGGTTTTTTTTGACGTGGGCCTTTGCAGTTACCAGGATGGGTTCGGAAATATCAAAGAGCATCACCGGGTACCCGCCCATGAGAAAACTCTGAGCAATGCCGTGCCCCATGATGCCCGATCCAAGAACGGTAATGTTTTTAATCTCTTCAAGTTTCATGTTTTGACTCCTGTGGTTTTAAAGCTGTTAACCGTTAGCTTTTAGCCATTGGCACAGGCTGTTACGTTTTGGTTTCCAGAAATTCGTCGCGGATGGTCCGCTTGAGGGTTTTTCCGGCCGCATTTCGGGGAAAGTCTTCCTGAATAATGGCTTGGTGAATACGCTGGAATTTGGCGCTCACCCGTTCATTGGTCCAGTGGACCAGTTCTTCTATGCCGATATCCGCGGTTTTTGCCAGGGTAACAGCCGCAACTGGGGTTTCACCCCATTTCTCGTCCGGAATGCCGAATACCGCTGCCTCCATGACATCAGGATGTTGAACGATAATCTCTTCGATGTCCCTTGGGTATACGTTGACGCCACCCGATATGATCATGTCTTTCTTACGATCCACCAGATAGAGAAAGCCGTCTTCATCCACGTAGCCCATGTCGCCCGTGTAAAGCCAGCCGTTAACAACGGCCTGGCGGGTCAATTCAGGGCGTTTGTAGTATTCCACCATCTGTATGGGGCCCCGCCCCACGATTTCACCCACAACGCCTGCAGGAACCTGATTCTTATCGTCATCTTCGATGCGAAGGTCGAAAAAGGCGGTGGGCGCCCCCACGGAGCCGGTCTTGGTTTCATAGTCATTTCTATCCAGAATGGTCATAAACCCTTCGGTCAGTCCGTAAAGCTCATAGAGCCGGTTGGGAAGGTGTTTAATGAGCTCTTCCTTATGTTCTTTGTGCAGCGGTGCTCCCACAGAGCAGATCATTTCCAGGGAAGAGAGGGCCTCGGCTGAAAAATTGGCGGAATGAAGCACCCCCACAACCTGGGACGGCACCATCATCACATGGGTCACCTTTTCATGCTGGACGGTCTCAATAAACGCTTCCGTGTCGAACTGACGATGGAGGATGAAGGTGGCCCCCAGGAACATGGAGGCCAGAAGCGTAATAAACGCGCCGTTAAATACCAGGGCGCCTGAATGGAGCATGACGCTTTCAGGGGTCATGCGAAAGATTGAGGCTGCCAGGGTAGCGTAGGCCACACGGATTTTGTGATTGATCACAATCCCTTTGGGGTGGCCGGTGGTGCCGCTGCTGTACATGATATTGTAGATATCGTCTTCATGGATTTCCATGCCCTGTGGGTCGGCGTCACTGACCATCGCCTTGAGCCCATGATAATCCCGGTATCCCGGCATGTCCCCGCCATCGATCAGCAGAAATCGATCGTCGGGAATTGCGGGCAGATCTTTTCTGATCCCATCAATGGTTTCCACCATGGCAGAACTGGTCACCACCATTGTTGTGTCCGAATCGTTCAGAAGGGACTTAAGGCCCTCGGCCAGAAGCAACATGCTGTGCGGCACGGCCACGGCGCCGATTTTGGCAGCGGCCCAGTAAACTTCAAGGATCTCCATACAGTTGGGCAGCAGGGTGGAGATTTTATCTCCTTTTTGAATGCCCATATCCAGCAGGGCGTTTGCCACCCGGTTGACATTCTGGTTGTATTCTTTATACGTCAGGCGACGGTCTTCAAAAACCAGTGCCAGTTTGTTCGGCTGATATTGCGCATGGCGGCTTAAAAGATTTCCAATATCCATAATTGTTTTTACTCAATCAGTTTGACATGACTTTCGGCAGCCATAGGCAAATTTGGGG
>CAYSFQ010000017.1:0-1691 GCA_964430575.1 uncultured Desulfobacteraceae bacterium | reverse complement strand
TGTTTTTACTCAATCAGTTTGACATGACTTTCGGCAGCCATAGGCAAATTTGGGGGAAAACGATGATGAGAATGACGACCAGCACTTGAATGCCCACAAAAGGAACAACACCGCGATACATTTCGGGGAGATCCAGTCCCACATTGATTCCTTTCAGATAAAATATGGAGTAGGCAAAGGGAGGCGTGAGGAACGAAATCTGTAAACTGGTGCAAATGACCAATCCCACCCACAGGGGATCAAAACCCAGCGTCAAAAGCATGGGTGAGAAGATCGGGACAATAATCATCAGGATCCCGATCCAGTCTATGAACATACCGAGGAACAGTATGATCACGAGCATGGTGATAAATATCCCCCAAGGGCCCAGACCAAAAGATTCCATGGTGTTCGTAATGACCTGACCGCACCCGGCGCTCAAAAAAGCACCCGTAAACAGGCTGGCCGCTACTGCTATAAAGACGATCATGGCTGTCACCCGGATGGTGACAAAACAATTTTCTTTAAACGTCTGCCAGGTTAGACCCTTGTAAGCCAGACCCAGGATTGTGGCTCCAATGGCGCCTACGGCCCCGGCTTCAGTGGGTGAGGCAACGCCGAAGAAAATTGAACCCAGAACCAGAAAGACGAGAAAAAGAGGGGGGAGAAGATACTTTAAGCCGTCTATGAGGGATTCCTTCGTAAATACCCCCAGACGATCTTCAGGGGGCATGGCAGGGCCCATATCGGGATTGATTGCACACCGGATCAGGATATAGACAATGTATAGTAACCCCAGTAACATTCCGGGAACGATGGCCCCTGCGAACATCTGCAGGACAGACACGCCTGCCATGGGGGCATAGAGAATCAGCATAATGGAAGGGGGGATTAGGATCCCAAGGGTGCCTCCTGCGCACACACATCCGCTGGCAAGGGATTTTGAATACCGAGCCTTAAGCATTGAAGGGACCGCCAGAAGTCCGATGGCGGTCTCGGATGCGCCCACCACGCCGGTGGTCGCGGCAAAAATGACGGCAAGAATCACTGTAGCCACAGCCAGTCCCCCGTTCATTCCGCCCATCCATCTGTGTAAAATCCTAAATGCCTTCTCCGCCACCCCCGAGGCTTGCATCATGTTGCCCATGAAAATAAAAAGGGGCACCGCTGCCAGGATGTAGGCTGAAAGAATGCCGTCCATAACCCGCGGGGCGATCATGTACATAAACCCCGGTCCTGACGTCAGAAGACCGAAAAAAACCCCGACAGTGCCAACGCCGAAAGCCAGCGGAAAGCCGGCCAACAATACCAGGAGGCTCAATATCATCAATATGGTTGTCAGCTCAGGACTCATGGGGCTCTCCTTTTATGGCGACTGTAATCGCTCTGAGAAATTCTGCGATTCCCTGAAGGTAAAAAAGAAAAATGCCAAAAAGAATGGCCATTTTAAACGGGGCTAACGAGGGCCGCCAGACACTCGCATGGCTAGTCTCCCCATGCATCAATGCCCAGAGGGCATTTTCGCCGCACTTATAAAAGAGAATCGAAAAGAAAGGAAAGAAGAGAAAGATGTAACAGATCACATCCATCCTGGCCTTTCCTCGCGTCGAAAGCTTGCTATAGAGTAAATCCATACGCACGTGCCCCTTGCGGTAATGGCAGTAGGCGGCGCCGAGCATTGTGTAGCTGCCATAGAGCATATACGTCAGGTC
>CAYSFQ010000016.1:0-25273 GCA_964430575.1 uncultured Desulfobacteraceae bacterium | reverse complement strand
AGAAGGGCATGCACCCTGAGGAAAGCGATCCAATCTGTCTGCTAACTTGTAATAATTGGATTTGATTGTGTTATGGGCCATGATTATATTTTTCTCTTTCTAACATCAAGAGTTAACGGTAACATGTTGACTAGAATTGCACAAACAAAAATAGTCGCAAAATATGGCGTTCCGGGGGCAGACAAACCTTAGAAATTCAACCGAAAACGCAGTGAATCGGCGCTATTTCCGAGTATATGAGGAGGAAACAAACTTGACCATTTTGCGACTAACTGTTATCCCAGAGATTATCATGGAGAGGGGTCGTGCCGATTTTCTGCAACTGGAGCTTTTTTAACCAATGAATCCAAAATATGTACAAAAGGTCGCCAATGAAATGGATCTTCGCCCAAAACAGGTGGAGGCCGTACTGGACCTTCTCTCGCAAGGCGCCACTGTCCCTTTTATTGCCCGGTACCGGAAGGAAGCAACAAATTCCCTGGATGAAGTGGCCATCTCCCATATCCGCGACCGATCCATACAGTTAGAAGAATTGGATCGAAGGCGCGATGTCATTTTCAAATCCTTGCGTGACCAGGAAAAACTGACGGGAGATCTAGCCGCCAAAATTCAGGGGGCGGAAACCCTTGCGGTCCTCGAAGACATCTATCTCCCGTTCAAACCCAAACGGCGAACCCGGGCGAGTATCGCCAGGGAACGGGGTCTTGAGCCCCTGGCCCAGAGCCTATTTCAGCAGGAAGATCTTGACCCTGACGTCGCTGCCGCCCCCTTTGTAGATCCTGAAAAAGAGATTGAAACCACCGAAGATGCCCTTTCAGGGGCAAGGGACATCATTGCTGAATGGATTACTGAAAACCAGGAAGCCCGGGCACTGATGCGGTCTCTCTTTTTGGAAAAAGGTATTCTTGTTTCAAAGGTCGATTCCGGAAAAGAGGAAGAAGGAGCAAAATACAAAGATTATTTTGATTGGGAAGAACCCCTTAATAAAGCGCCTTCACACCGGATACTGGCCATGCGAAGGGGTGAAAATGAAGGCATCCTGACACTTCGTATTGCGCCTGAGGAGCGCCGGGCCCTTGCCCTGCTTGAATCCCTTTTTATCATCGGTCATTCTGGCACTTCCGAACAGGTGCGTATGGCGATTCACGACAGTTATAAAAGACTCCTGAGCCATTCCATGGAAACCGAGGTTCGGATGACCTCAAAAAAGGAGGCTGATGAAGAGGCCATTCGAATATTTGCCGGCAACCTTCGTCAACTTCTTCTTTCGCCGCCTCTTGGACAAAAGAATATCCTGGCCATTGACCCTGGGTTCCGTACCGGATGCAAAGTGGTCTGTCTGGATTCCCAGGGAAAACTTCTGCACTCGGATACCATCTTTCCACATTTTGGCGATTCCAAAGCCATTCTATCGGGACAAAAGATAGGGGAACTCTGCAATCGTTTTAATGTGGATGCCATTGCCATTGGAAACGGCACTGCCGGGAGGGAAACCGAAACCTTTATAAAAGGACTGTCTCTTGAAAAAAAGATTCAGACAATTATGGTCAATGAAAGCGGCGCTTCCGTTTACTCCGCCTCGGAGGCGGGCCGTGAAGAATTCCCGGACCAGGACATTACCGTGAGAGGCGCTGTTTCAATTGGACGTAGGCTCATGGATCCCCTTGCCGAACTGGTCAAAATAGACCCTAAATCCATAGGGGTTGGGCAATATCAGCACGACGTTGACCAGAAAGCGCTAAGAAAAAGTCTCGACGACGTGGTCACAAGCTGCGTCAACAGGGTTGGCGTGGAGGCCAACACCGCAAGCCGACAACTGCTGACGTATGTATCGGGGTTGGGGTCCCAACTGGCGAAAAACATTGTCCGCCACCGTGAGGAGAATGGACCCTTCACATCTCGAAAAACACTCATGAAAGTTCACCGCCTCGGCGCCAAAGCCTTTGAACAAGCCGCCGGCTTCCTGCGCATCAGTGACGCTTCAAACCCGCTGGATAGCAGCGCCGTTCACCCCGAAAGTTATCCCATCGTGGAAGCCATGGCCAATGACCTTGGGTGCTCCATCCAGGATCTTATGGAAAATGAAGGCATCCGTAAGAAAATTTATAAGGAAAAATATGTCACCGAAACGGTTGGTCTCCCCACCTTGAATGATATCCTGAAGGAGCTGGCCAAACCCGGGCGTGACCCGAGAGATCAATTTGAAAATATCGCTTTTAAAGACGGTATTGAAAAAATTGAAGATCTCGAACCGGGGATGACCCTGCCCGGGGTCATCACCAACATTGTCGCTTTCGGCGCCTTCGTGGATATGGGCGTTCACCAGGATGGCCTTGTTCATATAAGCCAGATGGCAGACCGGTTTATAAAAGATCCCAACGATGTGGTCAAAGTATACCAGAAGGTCAACGTCAGGGTGTTGAATGTGGACCTCAAAAGAAAGAGAATTTCTCTTTCACTAAAAGGAAAAATCCATGCCAATTAATACCGATTATCTCGTCATAGGCAGCGGAATTGCCGGCCTGCGCTTTGCTCTTGATGCAGCCGAGACAGGGACAGTCGCCATCGTGACCAAAAAGGAAAAGAGCGAAGGCTCAACCAACTATGCCCAAGGGGGCATTGCCTCGGTTCTGGATCCCGATGACAGTTTTGAACTTCATATCAAGGATACCCTTACCTCGGGAGACGGCATCTGCCATGAAGATATTGTAAAAATTGTCGTGGAGGAGGGCCCCCCGCGAATTCACGAACTCATATCTCTGGGAGTACAGTTTTCTCAGCAGGAAGGCCGGAAGAAAATGTTCGATCTTGGCCGCGAAGGCGGTCATTCCAAAAGACGGATCGTCCATACCAAGGATTTGACCGGCCGCGAGGTTGAAAAACGGTTGCTTGCACGGGCTGAAGAGAATCCGAATATTCAGATTTATGAAAACCACATGGCCATTGATCTCATCAGCAAATCGACCCTGGTCCGCCGAGGCATCGTTGCCAAAAAAACAGATCAGAGCTGCTGGGGCGCTTACGTTCTGGACTCGGAAACAGGCGCCATCCTGACGATCCTTGCAAGAATCACGGTCCTTTGTTCCGGAGGCGCCGGCAAGGTGTACCGCTATACCAGCAACCCTGACATTGCCACCGGGGACGGGGTCGCCATGGGCTTCCGGGCCGGGGTAAAAGTGGCCAACATGGAATTTGTCCAGTTCCACCCCACTTCCCTGTACCATCCGCTGGCCAGGAATTTTCTGATCTCCGAAGCAGTGAGGGGCGAAGGGGGAATCCTCCTGGATAAAAAAGGGAACCGCTTCATGGAGTCGTATCATCCCCTGAAGGATCTGGCCTTCAGGGACGTTGTGGCAAGATCCATCGACATGGAACTGAAAAAAAGCGGCGATCAATGCGTCTATCTTGATATCAGCCACAAAGGTAAAGACTTTATCACCCATCGCTTTCCCCACATCTATGAAACCTGCCTCTCCTTCCACATCGACATCACCAGGGAACCCATTCCCGTGGTCCCTGCCGCCCACTATATGTGCGGTGGCCTCTTGACCGATGAACATGGTCATACCAATCTTAAAAACCTCTTTGCCATCGGTGAAGTGGCCTGCACAGGATTGCACGGCGCAAACCGTCTGGCCAGCAATTCTCTGTTAGAGGCGCTTGTCTTTGCCAGGCGTACTGCCATTAAAGCAGCCCAGGAGCTGTCCTCCGGGAAGCAGGAGGCTTTTCCCCGGGCACCGGAGTGGGACCCCGGCAGTGCAACGGACAGCGAAGAGCTGGTGGTTGTATCTCACAACTGGGATGAAATTCGGCGTTTTATGTGGAACTACGTGGGCATTGTGAGGACCAACAAGCGTCTGGCCCGTGCAAAAAGACGCGTGGAGATCATTCAGGAGGAAATCAAAGAATACTATTGGGATTTCCTGGTCAGTCAGGACCTTCTTGAGCTCCGAAATCTTGCCCTTGTTGCGGAACTCATTATCACCTGCGCCTCCCTCAGAAAAGAGAGCCGTGGCCTTCATTTCAACCTTGACTATCCCTCCAAAGACAACAAATTCTGGCGGCAGGATACGGTTATCTGGAAATAGGCAGAGAGAAGAGCTTACGTAATATGGTATGATGCGTTGCTGAGGGCAGGATGCGTCACAAGGACTCACTCTGGAGCCCTTGTGAAAATGCGAAAAATCAGAAAAGGTTAATCGTGAAAATCCCTCTCACGCATAAATCCGAATACCTGCAGTGCCGTTTTAATGGCCACAAAGGTAATCCCCCCGCCGATGAGCCCCAGCGCGATGTACAGCAACCCGAAAAAAATCACATACTCAATGTTCCATTGCCATTCAAAGGAAAATGGTGTCATGGTGTTCTCCTTACCTAATGCCTAGCTGGTTATTCCGCGGGCAACGGGTTTAATTCAGTCTCTTTCGGGAACATGGGCAAATACCGATAGGCTAATGAAAATACTAGAAATCCATAGCCGATCACCGCCAGACCGATACCCCATTCCTGCCACGTGGGAAGATAGCCCCAGAACCGGTCAAAGGGCATCACCGGAACCGCCAGGGTAACAATAATGAAAAGGAATCGGTTCAACACAATTCCGGTGCAGTTCAACAGACTGGCCAAAATAAGCCACCCCTGGTTTTTTCTACCGGCCGGCGTCAGCAATATAATTGCTGGAAGCAATCCGCAAAATATCATCTCTGCCACTATCAGCCAGACACCATAGGGACCTTCGTTGAAAAAATCCATAAATGTCAAACCAGATCTGGGAACAATCCCATATATCCAGCCCAGGTAATCGAAGGTCTTCAAAACCATGTACAGGGCGAGAAGCCAGCCGGACAATTTGGCCAAGAACTGAATTGCATCGTCCGGGACCAGTTTTTTTCGCGAAAAAAACTCGGTCAACTTCGTGCAAAGAATGGTAAAGCAGGGACCACAGGCGATGGCGGAGAGTACAAAGAGGAAAAAAGTCCATGGCCAGATATAAAAGCCTTCCCGGGCCGCAAAGGGCCTTGCATACATGACGCCGAACATCCCTCCCAGGGACCCCTGGTGAAAAAATGACAGAAACGTACCGGTTGCCGCAAAAACCGCCATGATTTCGTGGAGGTTATGGCCCACCAGCCTCAATTCCTTGA
The DNA here is from genome assembly GCA_964430575.1 of uncultured Desulfobacteraceae bacterium. Taxonomy (GTDB): domain Bacteria; phylum Desulfobacterota; class DSM-4660; order Desulfatiglandales; family Desulfatiglandaceae; genus NaphS2. Next base: position 20,129 of record CAYSFQ010000016.1, on the reverse strand, counting down.
CTTTTTTAATTTGTCTGTTTTCAAGAATAAGCGGAATGAATTCAATGGCCAGAACGATCAGATAGCAGGTAATACAGAATGACACCTCCACCAGCATGGAGTGAATATTGGCGTGCCAGAAAATGAACCAGCCCCTGATGGGCTGACCGATATCGATACCCAGCATGGCCATGGCGCCGGAGTAGCATATAAACCCAATGACAACAGCCGTATTGATGATGCTTTTCAGTTCTTTGCGACCGACAATGTAGGTCAGAAATCCCGTAAAAAACGCACCGGCCCCCAAAGCAATCACCGCCAGATCAAAAACGATCCACAGGGCAAAAGCAAAAATGTTGCTCATATTGGTCTGGTTTAAACCCTTCCAGAGACACAGAACGGCCGAAAGGCCACCCCATGCCAGCAGCGCCAGCCAAGGCAGGGTCCATAGAAGAAAGACCCCCGGGGTACATCTTTTAACGCCTTGCGGTAACAATGGGGAATCCAAATCCATTATTCATCCTCCTGACATTTTATGGCATGTCAATTTTTTGATCCTTACGTTGCTAGAACTGGTCTCGACCCGGCTTGGTGGACCACTCATCTTCCGCCCATGTTCTGTTGATGACTGGCTCATATTCGCCGGGCAGGAAATTGTCAGCCAGCCTGCGCACCCAGTCCCTGCTGGAAAGGTAGTATACCTTGGGTCCCGTCCCAATGCGTTCAAGAATCCTGAAAGCATAAGGGTGCTTGATCAATTGTGATACTTCATGTTTCGAATTGTTTAAATCCCCAAAGGTGATGGCTTCAGCCGGACAGGCTTCCGTACAGGCCGTTATATATTCTCCCTCTTTCAGTTCCCTGCGGTTTTCTGCGTAGGCCTGGTTCTTGGCCCGCATCAGCCGATGATGGCAAAAGGTGCATTTTTCAACAACACCCCTCATTCTGGGGGATACCTCGGGCGTCAGATAGCGGTCCATGCCTTTATCCTGGGGAAATGAATCCCACCAGTTAAAGTAACGCGCACCGTAGGGACACGCCGCCTGGCAATACCGGCAGCCGATGCATCGGGTATAGATCTGGCTGACAATACCGGTATTGAAGTCCAATTTCGTTGCAGTGGCCACACACACGGAAACGCAGGGCGGATGATGGTCGCAGTGCATGCAGGGCCGGGGAAAATAACTCACCTCCGTATGGGGGAATTTTTTTCCATTGGTGATTTTATAGAGGTTCATCCAGGTAATGGCACGCTCTTTGTCAGTCTGGTCGGCCCTTACAGAAACATTGTTTTCCGCTGCACAGGCGACCATGCACGTGCCACACCCTGTACATTTGTCAAGATCGATGACCATGCCATATTTTTGACCGGACTGATGCGCGGTTTCATGACCGGCGTCAGGTTTCCCGTGGTCATTTTCTTTTTTCATGAGCTACCTCACCTAAGCCTTTATTAACTTAACTGGCGTATTCCACCAGAGCGGATATCCGCTGACCGGATCGTTTAAGGCCTTGACGATATTGTTCGGGTTAACGCCTTTACCCTTCTGGTATTCATCGTAGGCCGTGTGACCAAAGCCGAGCGGCATGTAGACCCTTCCCGGCATTGCGCCCTCAAACAGGTCTATCCGCACCTGTAGCTGCCCCAAAGGTGACTTGACAACTGCCCGGTCTCCCTGGCGCAGCTTGTATTTGGCGGCTGTTGCGGGATTCACGGCAGCGAAAGATTCGTTTTTCAAAAGCTGAGTCGCAAAAATGGTTTTGTAGAGAAAGGGTGGTGTGGGAATCCATCCGCCCGTGAGATTGATCATCCCGTAGGGAACCATGAACAGGGGATATTTGGAGCGATCCACCCCCAGTTTTGGTGCCTCGTAATGCCCCATGAGGGCTTCAACGCCGGCAACACGAATACCCATCTGATCGAGCGCTGCTTTTTCAGATGTCTGCTGTGAATTTTCCGAAACAACCTGCTGCAGTTTCTGACTGACAAATTCAAATTTTCCGCTGGGGGTCTCAAAAAGGCCTTTCCAGGATTTAGTAGGAAGCTTAACCGGTCGATACCACATGCCGCCGGATTTCATCTCTTCCCACATCTCATCAAAAGTACCATAGGAGGGTTTGGGAGGTTCATCAAAGTACTTATATTTCCAAGCCGGGGTTGAAGAATCATATCGAACAAGTCCACCGCCCGCATCAAACAACCCTTTTGCACGAACCTGAAGCGCTTCTTCAAAATTTTCCCAAGGGAACGCACTACCGGTTGCATCGCCCACAGCCTTGGCTAGGGAAATAATCACATCACCCACATTCCGAGTGTTGTTAACGGGTTCGACCACCGGTCTGGAAAGCCCGTAAAAGGGATACTGCAGTCCCACAGGCCAGACGGTGTCCTCCATCTTTTCAAGATAGTTATGATCCGGCAAAATAAGATCCGCCATGTTGGCCGTTTCATCGCGGTAGGGTGAAAAACTCACAATAAAGGGGATCTTTTCCAGGGCATTCTTGAACCCGCCCCCATCGGGAACGGTAAAAAATGGATTTGCTGAAAACACGAGTAGTGTGTCGACTGGAGATTTGGCACTTTTGTTAATGGCATCGGCAAAATGGTTGATAAGGCTCTGAGCGAAAGGATATGCAGGCGTACCCGCACCATCGATACGCGGCTTTTTAAGACCATTTACCGCCACTTCATCAGGTTCAAAAGCGGGAAGGGGCGACAGGGGGAGCGGGTCTTGAAGCAAAACGCCTCCCGGTCGGTTTATCCTCCCGGCGACAGCATTGAGACTTTGAACCGCCATAAATTCATAAAGGCTGCCGTTCAGGTTGTTCTTTCCTTTTCCGTAGACGGCGACAGGCGCCTTTGCTTTGCTGAAACCATCCGCCAGGGCGATAATGGTTTTTGCATCAACCCCGGTGATTCTTTCCACCTGGGCGGGGGAATATTTTTGGAGTACAATGGTTTTAAAGCCAGGCTGATTCTGTCCCCCTGAAGACGTCAGATCATTAAACCCATAGGTGAACCCGTTCACAAACTGCTCATCGATACGTCCCTTCCCGATGAGAACATGCACAATTCCCAAAGCCAGGGCCCCGTCGGTTCCCGGTCTGGGCGCTACCCAGAAGTCCGCTTTGGATGCCGTATTGGATGCCCGGGATTCAATCTGGACAATCTTGGTTTTACGTTTGGCCGGATTGGCGTCATGCCACATGCCCCACGCATCCATGACCCGGCCGGGGGCACCCCAGCCTTCCAGCAGGCCGCATCCGAAGCTCAACACATAATCAGAGTTCTCCAGATCGTAGGCCATGGGGTTTGATTTTCCCTGCATCAGAAGGTTGCCCGCGTTATAGGTATCTGTAATGGTGCTAGGTTTTACATAATTGGGACTTCCAACCGCTTGCATGAATCTTTCGATCAGCAGTGATGTGGTCGTACCCGCAACATTTCCGTCAACAGCGGCGATCGCCTCAGGCTTTCCGGCTTTTCGCAGGTTTGCAATGCGACCCGCTAAAATATCATAGGCCTCACCCCAGGTGATGTTGACAAACTCGCCTGCACCCCTGGCCCCGACCCGTTTCATGGGCCCGGGAAACCGCATATCGTTGTCATAGAGCAGCTGAAGACCTCCCATGCCAACCGGACAGATGCCCCCGGGATTGATGGGATAATCGGTTCGGCCTTCAATCTTCACAGCCCTCTGATCGACCTTTCTGACAGAAATACCGCACCCGCCCGAGCAAAGGTTGCAAACGGTATTTTCTTCCGTAACTTCACCGGTGGACGGGACAGGCACCCACGGCCAGTTCTGGGTCCATATGGCAACATCATCCGTAATCTTCCAGGGTAGCGGCGTGACCTGAATTCCAGCGACCCCGCCGACGACAGATGCGATGAAATTTCTTCTGGTTATTTTCATGGTCATCTTCCCCTTATTTGTGACATACGAAACAGGCGTTATTCTGTTCCTGGCCCTTTTCTGTGTGGCATCGGGCACAGTCATCCATCTTCATGCGATCAGCATACGTTTTGTTCAGATACAATCCGGAAATATTTTTCCCCCAGATGTTGATACTGTAGCCTGTTAACCGGTTTTCAACATACAACGGCAGTTTTTCGTTGCCTGCAAAATCCCCATGGCATGTGGCACACTCCATTTTTCCCATTTTCACATGGGCGATATGGGAAAAATAGACACAGTCCGGCTGTTTTGAATAAACAAACCAGGGAACTTCCTTTTCAGGCTCAACGTATTCCACCAGAAACGCTTTTTCTTCCGGCGTTTCCCCCAGAGGAGACTCAGGATCATCATGGCATTCTGTGCAACTTTCCAGTTTGGGAATACCCGTAAAGCTGCCGTCATCTCGAAAGGCATGACATGCCTGGCATTTTTCCTCGGGCGTTTCCCCCTCAATGCCATCCACTATTTCCGAGTCGAGGTGCAATGCGTGATTGAAATTGATGGGCTGCGGTTGTTTGGAATAGAGTAATGCGGGAAATACGGCCCAACCCACAATCAGTGCGCCAATCAGGCCTAAAACAAAAAAGCTGGCGTCCTGAACGATAAGACTGAGGTTTATCCACTTTGGGACCAGGTCGCCAATGGATGATTGGGTTCCGTTTTCAGCGGAATTCGATTGGTTTTTCATGGTTGTAAGCCTCTTGCATCCGGTTATGGGTTGAATAAAGAAGGGGCAAACAGTTTCGAGTATTTACCTAATTGGTCCTCATTTTGTCAAGTGAAAAACTGCACAAAATACACGGGCTCCCCTGCTGCAAGCTTTCCCGGCATTCGCCTCAGGGGAACACCCAAGGGAACACTAAAATCTTCTTATTTTTTTTCTCCGCCTTTTCGCGGCCTTGGCCTGTTTCTTTTTTTTCTGGACACTTGGTTTATCGTAAAAACGTCGCTCTTTGATTTCCGAAAAAAAGCCCTCTTTGGTTAACTTCCTTTTTAAATCTTTGATTGCCTTTTCAATCTGATTATCACGAACAATTACTTTCATAGAGACATAACCTCGTCTTTTAAAAAATTCTCTGGTTCAAAAAAAAAACACCTCACAACCAACAGAGATGCTTTTCCTCGCTTTCAACAGCGAACGAATTCTAATTTTTCATCATTTATATATGGGGCACTGTCACATCAATATCGGGTCCACCTGTTGGATATGCGATGAAAGTTCAAAAGCTCTCTTATGTTGGGGGGGCATATAGCATCTGCCGGGACCGTAGGGCCTCGCAATAAATAATTCCACTGATAAACCTACGGCCATGATAAATCACCCCCTTTGCACGAATTACATCCTTCATTTTACTTAGCTGAACAGTATAATTTTAAAAAAAAGTTTTGTCAATCTTTTTCAATCTCTGGATATTTTTTTCGAAGGGAGAGCTTGGCAACCGCCTCAATATGGAATGTATGGGGGAACATGTCAACGGGCTGTATTTCATTTAATTCGTAATCTTCCACCATGGTTTCCAGATCCCTGGCCAGGGTAGTGGGATTGCACGAAACATAAATGATTCGTTGAGGCCCAAGGGCCATTGTTTCAGCCAGTACATCCTTGTGCATTCCCGCACGCGGCGGATCAATGATCATTAGATCCGGTCTAAACCCTATACCCCCTAGTTTTTCACGAATATCGCCACATACAAACTGACAGTTTTGAACGCCGTTTTCTAAAGCATTCCTGTCAGCGTCTGCTGTTGCGCTTTGGCTGATCTCTATGCCGGTCACGGAGCGAACCCGGTCTGCCAGGAAAATCGGAATGGTCCCCGTACCACTGTACAAATCGAGCACCTTTTCCGTACCTTTTGGATCTGCACAACGGAGCACCTGTTCATACAGTTTCAGGGCAGAGGATGTGTTGGTTTGAAAAAACGAATTTGCCGAGACCCGGAAGCTGAAGGGACCGATTTTGTCATAGATGAATCCATCTCCCCTGAGCACCTTTTCTTTTTCTCCAACGGCAATGGAAGCCTTTCGTCCGTTGATATTGTTGACAACCGTTTTGATACCTGGAAATTTTCGGCAAAGGTGGTCAGCCAGGGGCTGAACAATAGAGGCATTTTCTTCTGAGGTCACCAGATTGACCATCCACTGGTCAAACGCTGCAGAATGCCGAATGGTCAAATAACGCCAGAAGCCCTTATGGCTTTTCAAACCGTAGACCGGAACGTCCGATTCCTTTACATATTGACCCACTTCCCTCAAAATGTCGTTTCCCGTTTGCTGCTGCAGCAGACATGCCGCCATATCAATGACCTTATGATATGTCCCAGGCACATGGAGCCCCAGGGCAAAACCCTCGCTTTTCTCTTTAAAAGGCAGTTCATGGGGAAGATACCACCGCCTGTCAGAGAAGGAAAACTCCATTTTGTTTCGGTATCCAAAAATATTTTCCGAAGGGAGCAGTGGTCGAACCATCACATCTTTCAACCCTGCAATACGCTCAAGGGGTTCCTTTATGTGTTCCCTTTTAAAGACCAACTGCTTTTCATAGGCCACATGCTGCCACTGGCACCCACCGCAGTAACCCGCATATGGACAGGCCGTTTCAATTCGATCAGATGATGCATCCAATAATTCTACAAGCGCTGCCTCCGCATAATCCTTCTTTTTCTTGAATATCCTGGCCAGAATTCTGTCGCCGGGTACAGTGCCCCGCACGAAGATCACAAATCCATCTAGGCGGGCGATACCACGCCCCCCATAGGCCATCTTTTCAATGTTCAGTTCAACTGTATGCCCTTTTCGCAATTTCATTGTCATACACTCAACATCTCGAAAGGGTTTAACCCCTTACGATTTGACGAAATCATCAAATTTTTTGGTCGACGAGCGCTGACTTTAATGATATCTTTGGGCAAAGTCAATGGCTCCGCAGACCCACAAGCCATTCTATAGTGGTTAAGACAGGAATTTGATATGGCTGAAAAATTTGCAAAACCGATTCTGGATAGACATTTGGGCCCTTTGCTGTTTCTGTTGATAGTTTTCGGTTCGCCGGCATTGGCCTTTTGTATGGATAACAATGCTGAAGACAGAAGTGAAACCATTGAATCCGCGCTCATCAAAGACAAAGGCGACTACGGTATTCTCATCGACGGCCGACAATACCGGATTAACGACGCAACCATTATTTTTGATCTGATGGGGAAAGAGATCCCCTTGTGCGACCTGCCCGTTCCATGTGTAGCCCTGGTGGAATACAAAAGGATCAAGGGACTGGACCCTGTCTGCCTTCGAATAGAGATGCGGCGACTTCTGGAAGACTCAAAGGATAAAGAGTGATAGACCCAAATTGAGGGCGCAGGTTTGCGTCCGGGAAATATTCTTTGAAAGACCATTTTATGTTTTAGTGGTTTCTACATGACATGCTCGCCAATCTGAAAATCCATAATTTCGCCATTATCGACAATCTGTCACTCACCCTCAAAAATGGCCTTAACACACTTTCCGGTGAAACGGGTGCCGGTAAATCCGTCCTAATCAATGCCATCAATCTTATTCTGGGAACAAGGTCTTCCGCAGACCTGATCCGCACCGGTTGCGGAGAAGCATCGGTTGAGGCGCATTTTGTTTTTCCCGGCAACCCGGAATTAAGTCAGCTGCTGCAGGAATTGAAAATTAGATTTAACGGTGAACTGAACATCAAAAGAATCATTTTCCGTGAAGGACGAAACAAGGTGCTCATGAATGATTCCCCGGCCACGCTTCAAATGCTGGCCCTTTTGGCCCCGCATATGGTCAGTGTTTCCGGCCAACATGCCCATCAGTACCTCTTGAAACCGGAACATTACCTTTATCTGCTCGATGAGTTCAGCGGACTGGAAAAGGACCGAAATCATTTCAGCGGTCAGTTTGAAAAATATCAAACATTGAAAGATAGAATCAGGGGCAGTAAAAAACAAATTGCCGAACACCGGGAACGTCAAGAACTGAGCGGTTTTCAGATGCAGGAAATCGAACGTGTGGAACCCCAACCCGGTGAAGACCATGCCCTGAAGGAGGAAAAGGTTCGGCTTCAACATGCCGAGGACCTTCTGGAAATAGCCCGAAATGGATATCAAACCCTCTATGAAAACAATGACGCCGTGCTCTCGGTTCTTTCCCGCTGCGGCAAGAGCGTCTCAAAAGGCGCCCAATTGGACAAACACCTTTCGCCCATAGCGGATGCGCTCGCCGAAATTGAAATCAACATTGAGGATGTATCCTTTGCGCTAAGGGATTTTCAAGAAACGGTTCAGATTGATCCCAAGCGGTTGGCGGCCGTATCCGACAGGCTTGATGCATTAAACGGGCTCAAACGAAAATATGGCGGCACCATTGAAGACGTCCTGCGTTTCAAGGAAAAGCTGGCCTTCCGGGTTGTCGATCTGACTGAAAAAAAGGAAGCGTTGGCGACACTCGTCAAGCAACGTAAAACCCTGGAAGCCAATCTGATTGAACAGGCTGGTCAGCTTTCCCGGAAAAGACGGGAGGGTGCACTGGGGCTTAAGGCGGCAATGGAAAGGGAACTTCAGCAACTGCATATGAAAAATACCCGATTTGAGGCCATATTTGAGGAGGACCCGCCGGCATCAGGTGATTCGGAAGACGATCGTATTAACGCTTTGGGCCCACACGGCTTTGATCGCGTGGCTTTCATGCTTTCCACCAATCCCGGTGAAGCCTTAAAACCCATGTCAACCATCGTATCAGGTGGCGAACTTTCCAGAATCATGCTGGTCATCAAAACCATCCTCGCCAAAAACGCATCGGTTGAGACCATTGTTTTCGACGAAGTCGACGCCGGCATCAGCGGTGCCACAGCTGAGGTAGTGGGCGAAAAGCTGTTTTCACTGGCCGCATTTCATCAGATTTTGTGTATCACACACCTACCTCAGATTGCCTGCCAGGGCGAAAATCATTTTCTCGTCAAAAAAGAGGTCACGGGCGGTCGAACCCGCGCGATCATCACGGAACTCACATTTGAGGGGAGGGTCAAGGAAATTGCAAGACTTCTCGGAGGCCGGATCACCACGAGCCACGCCATGGCGCACGCCAAAGATATGCTGGGGGGAAACCACCCTCTGTCTAATGATTGAATTTAAGGGCCTCGGCAGGATTAATCTGGACTTTGTTTGTTGATGAGCATGTTCAATGACTGATTCCAGCGGTCAATTCTCAACACGGTATGCTGCAGGACCTCTACCAGCACCTCTTTGTTGAGAGGCTTCAACAAAAAATCGCTGGCCCCGCCTTCCAAAGCGGCCAACAGGTCATCCAGATTATCCGAAACTGTAACGACAATCACCTGTACACGATTACCGTATTTGGCTTTTATTTCTTGCAGAAGCTCTATGCCGCCGATGCCCGGCATTCTGAGATCCGTAATCACAATCACAAAATTCTCTTTTTCAAGACGATCCAGCGCCTCTTCACCGGAAAAAACCGATGTCACATTCCAATCCTTCAGATATTTATCCATCACCTTATGAATGATCGGATCATCATCAACGAAGAGAATGGGTGTATCAGGATTCTGAACCGGGTTTTGATCCCCTTTACAGGGCTTTTCCTGACTTTTCTGCCACAATTTTACCATTTTAAGGTTCTATCCCATCGGAAACAGGCCAAGCTTTTGACAAGACAAACAGTATAATTCCAATTCTATAGTATTGTACCTTGTTTCATGTAAACCCACCGATTGTCAAGGGTTTTTTGTGTCTTGCTGCCCTTCGGCGGTTGAAGAGCAAAATCCCACACAAAAGCATGGCACGCTTTTTTTCTTTGACTTGATGAAGGGTTCCTCAATATATTAACAGGATGCTTTTTTAATCAGAGATCCTCAAATTTCAAATGGGACTGAACCATGTCTACAGATTACTACAAAATTCTTGGTGTTTCCAAGGACGCTTCTGAAGAAAAAATCAAAAAGGCCTATCGCAAGCTGGCCCGAAAATGGCACCCTGACATCAACCCGGGCAACAATGAGGCGGAAAATAAATTCAAGGAAATATCCCAGGCTTACGACTGCCTCGGCAGTAAAGAAAAAAGAGCGCTTTATGATGAATTTGGCGCGGAAGGCCTACAAGCCGGTTTTGACACCCAAAAGGCCAGACAGTATTCCCAAGGGGGGGGGTTCCAGCGGGGTGAACGGAGTGGCAGCGGGGAAGGATTTGGTCGTTACCAGAGCTATGAAGATATTTTTGGCGATATTTTCGGTTCCGACATGGGATCATCCGGTTTCCGGTCCCAATCCCCTGCGCGGGGCAGGGATCTCCAGCATGATATGACCATTGATCTTGTTTCAGCGCTGAGAGGTTTTGAAACGGAACTCTCCATGCAGAAAGCCAAAACCTGCGAGATCTGCGGCGGATCTGGAAACGACCCCAATTCCACCTTGAGCACCTGCGCCTATTGTGGTGGCTCCGGACGACTGGACGTTGCAGAGGGACCCATGCATTTCACCAAACCCTGCCCCCATTGCCAGGGTCATGGTCAGACCGGAAAGCCCTGCACAGCATGTGGCGGCAGTGGACAGGTATTGGGAACTGAAAAAATAAGGGTTGTTGTCCCGAAGGGCGTAAAAGAAGGCTCCAAGGTGCGTATCGCGGGAAAAGGAGAACCCGCACCCAATGGTGGTCAACCGGGGGACCTTTATCTGATCATCCACCTGAAACCCCATCCTTTTCTGAAAAGAATCGATGACGACCTTTATATGGATATCCCCGTGACCGTGAGGGAGGCCATGGCAGGAGGAACCATTGACATCCCGACGGTGGATGGACAAGTTAAAATGAAAGTGCCTTCCGGGAGCCAGACCGGGAAAGTGCTTCGGTTAAAAGGAAAAGGGGCGCCCCATCTCAAAACAAAAGAAAGGGGTAATCTCATGGTCAAGCTGGTGGTTGAAGTGCCTCAGACAGAAGACCCGGAGATCCTTGCGGCAGTTCAAAAGATGGATGGCATGTACAAGGGGGACGTGAGGAGCACCATTAAAATATGATGGTAGAATATGATGGCAGAATATAAGGGCAAAAATCAGGAAATGGGTTCCAGGTTTTTCTCCATTTCCCGGGCTAGGTCTTCCAGAATGGCGTCAAACTGTTTTCGCATGGCGATCATGCTTTTCCGCATTTGCAGAACCACCTCAACACCGGCCAGATTGACGTCCATTTCATCCATCAGAATTTTCGCAAGCCGTACCTTCTCCATTTCACCGGCGGAGAAGGACTTGTCAACAAAGCCATTACGACAGGAAGGACACACGATATCTTCTTTTTCCAGGTCATTTAAGAAAGTCTCATTAACCTGAAAGAATTCAACGACCTCCGTGACACTCCAGTATTTCTTTGTCATACCAACACACCTTGTCATCTAAAGTGAAACCCAACCAAAAGCACCAAATTTGGAATGTTTACAACCGTATACTTTACGTATGATTATTATCATAAGAAAAGACCATTGGCAAGTTGATTTCAGCAATACCGTTGACAATCAGAAAGGCGCATGCTTCAAAATTATCGTGGACTTCTTTGAAAAATTGTGATAGTTTTAAACGTTATGCAAAAGTAAGGTTAATGAAAATGGGAGGAAGTACTGAATGTTATTGAGCCTCATGAGGAAACATGCCAAGAGCTGGCTGATCAAAGCTTTGATTGCGATCATCGCAGTCGTTTTCGTTTTCTATTTCGGATATTCCTTTACATCTGATCAGGCCATGAAAGTTGCTTATGTAAACGGTGAGTTGATCAATGGTCCTGAATATGAAAAAGTTTATAGAGATATGATCACGTCGCTTCAGGCAAGATATAAAAGCATGTGGAACGACAATATGATCAAAATGTTTAATCTCAAAAAAAGGGCACTTGAATCACTGATCACACAACGGCTCATGAGCCAGGCCGCCAGTGAACTGGGCCTTGATGTAACAGAGGAGGAAATCCAGAAAGCGATCATGAACTACCCCGCATTCCAGATAAACGGGCGGTTCGACATGAGACGATACCAATCGCTGCTCAGTAACAACCACATGAAACCGGAAGATTTTGAGGCCAGTATCACATCGGAATTGCTGGACAAGAAACTCAAGCAGTTTCTTTTTGCCTTCTTGAATATCACAGACCGGGAAATCCTGGAATACTACACATTTGCCAACGAAAAAGTAAAAATTGCCTTTGTTGAGTTCAACCCGGAAAATTTCAAAGACTCCGTGAAGATTGACGAGGCCAGGCTGAAAGCCTATTTCGAAAAAAACAAAGAGCAATACCGAATACCTGAGAAAATCAGTGTGGTCTACCTTGAGGTCGATCCGAAGGATTTCGGGGGAGAAGTTGAAATCACCGAAAAGGAGATTGAATCCTATTACGAATACAATGCCAAGATATACAGCCAACCCAAACAGGTGAAAGCAAAACACATTCTATTTAAAGCCGAGCAGGACGATACAGAAGAAGTGAAGAATAAGGTCAAAGAGCGGGCCGAAAAGGTATTGGAAAAAGCACGCAAAGGAGATGATTTTGCTGCTCTTGCAGAAGAATATTCTGAAGGGCCCTCAAAATCCCAGGGTGGGGATCTGGGTTATTTTAAAACCGGGCAGATGGAACCGCCCTTTGAAGAAGCGGCCTTTGCATTGAAAAAGGGAGAAATCAGCGACCTGGTCCAAACCCGTTTTGGGTATCACATTATTCTGGTGGAAGATATCAAAGAGGCCGGGATGACCCCATTGGCGCAAGTCAGAGAGGACATTCTGGCCGCGTTGACCGGTAACCTTACAACGGAACTGGCCCACGAAAAGGGATTAACCCTTCTGGATCAGATGCCCTATGACGTGGATCTCACCGCTTACGGAAGCCAACACGGCCTTACGGCAAAAAATTCCGCCCATTTTTCAAAGAATGCGCCCATACCTGATATCAAGGGCAGTGAAAAAATAGCGCCGACCCTGTTTGCGCTGGAGAAAGACGAAGCCAGCGGCCTCATTGAGCTGGGAGGGAAATTTTACATTTTCCAAACAGCTGAGAGTAAAGCAAGCTATCTACCCGAACTGAAAGCAGTTAAAAAGGCGGTTGAGGAAAGATTCATTGCCCATGAGACCCGGGCTGCTGCAGAATCAGCATCGGAAAAATACTTGAAATCGCTGAAAGAAGGTAAATCCTGGGAAACCATGTCAACGGAAAACAACCTCCAAATTCAGCAAACCGATTTTTTCACCCGACGGGATCCCATACCCGACATCGGCAACGCGCCAGCGTTAAACGAAATGGCCTTCAAGTTGGGAAAAGACCATCCATATACCCAAAAGCCTTTTGTGAACAATAAAGGGGCTTTTGTCATTCGGTGGGAGGGAAATGAAGGGATTGACGAAAAGAAATTCCAGGAAGAGAAAGAGGCTTATCGCGATTCACTAACCCAGACAAAACACCAGCGTATTTTTGAAAACTGGATTAAGGATCTGAGAAAGAAGGCTGTTATAGAAATCCTTACCCCCGTGGATGGAAACTCATGACAGATCAGTCCTTCGATGGTGTCAACTGCTTTGCGGGTCTTTGGCCCCAATTTTGAACTTTCTGCCATTGATGGGCAGAACAAAGCCCTCCCCTTCTTCTTCAATATGCGCCGCCAGCTGATAATAGGCTGCGCGATTGAAGCGTGCGGGGAAGCCCCCCCCCTTAACCCTGCAGTAGAGAACATTCTCTTCTCCCAGATACAGGGTTCCCGGGATGAGTTCTTCTTCGGTATCATCACTGAGGCTGACCATGAATCTGGCCCGCTTGCCGCTTTCTTCACTCAGATAAGATAGACGTTTGACCACAAAGGCCGTGTCTACCACATCCACACGGCAGCGCTTGCCCCCCCAGAAAATGATGTACCTGCCCGCATCGTCCAATTCCATTTGCTGATAAAATGATCGGACAAACTCACGTCGAACCATCTCGACGCCTTTGTGAAACCAGCGTCCTTCTTTGTCAATATGAATGAGACATGGCGCAATGCCATCTTCAATGGGAGACATTCAGCATCCTTTCGTTAAAAAACGTTTATGAGCCTATACCTCGCCCGTCGTGAGCACGTCAAGAGAATATCTGATTGCATCCCGTGGCTTAACAATGTAGAATCTATTTTTGGAACGAAATCACAATTTAGCATAAGTACGGGCGAATCATCATTCGCCCCTACATTCTGGGGGAGATGGATATGCCGGATGCGGAAGGAATTTTGGAAGCCAGAGAAATCGAGGACATGCCACTGGAAAAAACCCGAGGGCCCGGGGGTTGGATCAAAGGGGCTGACAACCTGGACTGGGGCATGAAAAACAGACTTTCCAGGCTGATTGGAACAGATGGACACTGCCAGTTTCTTCCCATTGACCACGGCTATTTCCAAGGTCCCACGCGATGCCTGGAAAGACCGGCGGAAACCATTCAAGCCCTCGCCCCCTATGCAGATGGTTTATTTGTCACGCGTGGCGTATTGAGGGCCGCCATCGATTTCCGGATCGATACGCCTATTATCCTGCGGGTCTCCGGCGGCACCAGTGTGGTCGGCGAGGACCTTGCCAACGAAATCATTACCACCTCCATCGAAGATATGCTTCGGCTGAACGTTTCAGCTGTGGGTGTTTCCATTTTTGTGGGAAGCGACTACGAACAGGAAACACTGGAAAACCTGGCGCTTCTCGTAAATGAATGCGAGAACTTCGGAATACCCGTTATGGCAGTCACCGCCGTTGGCAAAGAGATGGAAAAAAGAACAGCCCGTTATCTGGCGCTTTCGTGCCGCATTGCAGCAGAGCTGGGTGCCAGGATTGTCAAAACCTATTATTGCGATGACGGCTTTGAAAAGGTCACCATGGGATGCCCGGTCCCGGTGGTCATTGCCGGCGGTCCCAAATGCGAAACGGCCCTGGAAGTGTTTGAATTTGTCTATGATGGACTGCAAAAAGGGGCAATCGGGATCAACCTCGGTAGAAACGTGTGGCAGCATCCCCATCCCCTGGCCGTCATGAAAGCACTCAATGCCGTAATCCACGGTGGCGCAACACCGGAACAGGCCTTTGATCTTTTTGAAACCACCCGGCGGGAAAAACCGTAAATACGTTTTTATATTGTCATGACTCCAAAAACCATGCGTGTCCTGATGTATTATGCAAACCGGGATGTCCGCGTTGAAACCATGCCGGTTCCTGAAATCGGCCCGGATGAACTGCTTCTGAAAGTTTTTGCCAGCGGCATCTGTGGCAGCGACGTGATGGAATGGTACAGGCGGGATAGGGTACCCCTTGTGTTGGGCCATGAAGTGGCAGGAGTTGTTGTATCAACCGGTGACCAAGTCGAAAAATTCAAGCCCGGTGACCGCGTGGCCGTCACCCACCACGTTCCCTGCAACACCTGCCATTACTGCCTTTCGGGACATCATACGGTTTGTGACACCTTGCTCAAAGGCACCCACTTCGATCCGGGAGGATTTGCGGAATACCTGAGGGTTCCAGGCATCAACGTGGATCGCGGAGTCTTTCCCATTCCTGAAGATGTGACCTATGGCGAAGCGTCATTCATGGAGCCCTTGGCCTGTGTATTGCGAGGGCAGAAAAACGCTGGCCTCAAACCGGGGCAAACGGTCCTGGTGCTGGGGAGCGGCATATCCGGACTTCTCCACGTGGGCCTTGCCCGCGCCCTGGGAGCGGGTCTGGTTGTGGCCGTCGACACCATCCCCTATCGACTGAAAAAGGCCAGGGAAATGGGCGCCGATCTGGCCTTGCATGGGGACGAAGACGTCATAACAGCGCTTCGCCAAGCCAATGACGGCCGCCTTGCGGATCTGGTGATCCTCTGCTTCGATGGGTTCATTCCTCTGGCCATGAAAGCCGTGGAAAAAGGGGGGACAATGCTGTTTTTTGCCGGTGCCCCCGAGGGCGCCACCCTTCCGGCAACCATCAATGACCTGTTCTGGCGAACGGAAATTACCCTCACCAGTTCCTATGCCGGCGCCCCCCTCGACTGTAAAACAGCGCTTTCATTGATTAAGGAAAAGGCCGTCCCGGTTTTCAAAACGGTCACACACCGGTTGGCCCTGGAGAATGGCCCTTCAGGATTCAGATATGTTTGTGCGCCCACCGAGCACGACTGCATTAAAATCATCATTGAACCCCATATGAAATAACCGGCTCAAAGAAAGAATAGATGCAATACAGATGACTTCCAGCCGATGGTCTGGATTCGGAAGGAATTTCAATCATGAAAACGCAACAAATCACCCTGGATCACGGCAGCGGCGGGGAAGCCTCCCGGGAACTGGTGGAAACCGTATTTCGAAGTCGACTTCACAACGACATCCTGGATCGGATGGATGACAGCGCCGTCATCAACCTGTTTGACCATCGACTTGCCATGACCACCGATTCTTATGTGGTGGATCCCATTTTCTTTCCCGGTGGCAATATCGGCAGTCTCTCCATTCACGGCACCGTCAACGACCTTAGCATGCAGGGGGCAAAACCCCTATATTTAACCCTGGGGCTCATTTTAGAGGAAGGCTTTCCATTCCAAGACCTTGAAAAAATCATCGATTCTGCGGCTGAAGCGGCGAATGACGCCGGCATAAAAATTGTTGCAGGCGATACCAAAGTGGTCCCCAGAGGCAACGCGGACAAGATCTTCATCAATACCGCGGGCATCGGCATTATCCCCGACGGAATTGATGTGAGCAGCGGGAATGCCCGGCCCGGAGATCTGGTGATAATCAACGGTGATATTGGTGATCACGGAATAGCCATTCTAACCACCCGTGAAGGCCTTTCGTTCAATACGCAACTTGAAAGCGACAGCGCGTCCCTCAATACCCTGGTGGCTTCGATCCTTAACGTCAGCAAGAATATTCACGTGCTGCGTGATCCCACAAGGGGGGGCGTTGCCACGGCCTTAAATGAGATTGCGGTCCAATCCGGCGTGGGCATCCAGATTTTTGAAGCAGACCTTCCCGTTTCAAAGCCTGCCCTGGCGGCCTCGGAAATTCTGGGCCTGGACCCGCTTTATCTGGCCAATGAAGGAAAATGCCTGATCATCACCCCCCCGGAAGATGCTGATTTAATTCTCTCGAGCATGAAACAGCATCGCCACGGGAAAAAAACCCGTATTATTGGGACGGTCACTTCCGACAATGCGGGAAGGGCGCTTCTGAAAACAAAGATCGGCGGCAACCGCATCCTTGCCATGTTAACCGGTGAGCAACTCCCCAGAATCTGCTAACCCATGAGTAAACGCCTCATCATTATTCTGAGCATTTTGACACTTCTGGCCTATGGGTGGCCGGCGTGGACCCGGGTTTCCACAACCCCTTTCACAAAGGCATCATTCTCCCCCCGCCCCCATTTTGATCTTCCCATGGATCATGATCCTTTCATGGATCAAAATTTCATAAGCCCAGGTACCGGAACAGGCATGGTGCATGTGGGATCCATTTGTGAAATGCCCAACAAACAGCTGGGTGCGGTCTGGTATGGCGGGACCCGGGAAGGGGCCAAAGATGTGGCAATCTTTTTTTCAAAAAAACCCCCTGGCTCCGGCACAACCTGGTCAACGCCAAAGATCATTGTGGATCGGGCATCCGCCACCCGGGAACTCAACCGGTACATTCGCAAGGTGGGCAACCCGATCCTCTTTTCAGGCCCGGGGAAGCAGCTCTGGCTGATTTACGTGACCATCACTTTGGGCGGGTGGTCCGGCAGTTCCCTTAACGTGAAAATGTCCCAGGATAGCGGGCACACCTGGACTGACAGCCAGAGACTCACCCTCAGCCCCTTTTTCAACATCAGTGAACTGGTCAAGGGCCGTCCCTTGTCTGTCAACCTGAAAGAGGGGGACAATGAAAACAGGGATCATTTTGCCGTTCCCATCTACCACGAATTCTTAGGCTATTTCCCCGAAATCCTTTGGATTTCCTTTTCCCGAAAAAATAAAAGGTTCATTTACAAGAAGAGCCGCATGGCCGGGGGGAATTCTTTCATACAACCTTCAATTGCACCTGAAAACCCCCATTCCGCCACCGCCTTTTACCGATGCCTTTCCCCGGCCCGGCACATCGCCGTGGCCCGGACTGATGACGGCGGCCAAAGCTGGTCTTTGCCGAAGTTTCTTGATCTACCCAATCCGGATTCAGCTGTAGACGCACTGCCCCTGCCCGGAGGTCGCATCCTCCTGGCCTTTAATGACAGCCCGAACAATCGGGAAATTCTTCAGCTTGCCGTTTCCAGCGATTCCGGTCTCAACTGGATTCGCATCCATACCCTTGAAAACCTTCCCGGTCAGGAATTCTCCTACCCCTATATGATCAGGGGGGGAAACGGATTGATCCATCTGGTCTACACCTGGGAAAGAAAACGGATCAAACATGTGGTTTTCAGCGAGACCTGGGTTGATCAAAAACTCGAGCAGGCATTCGAAAAATGACGACGGTATTCTCCTTTGTTTTCCCATTTCTTCTCATGATGGCCCTATGCCAAAGGGTTGTGATATTGCTGGGAAAACGCCCCACAGGATGGGTCCCCACCGTTATCCTTGCTTCAGCTTCGGCCATGATGGTTATCCTTCCCATTGCTGGCCTTCCTGCGGGACGTTGGTTGATCAGCCTTTATGCCAACCCCAGTATCCCACTGACAGCCCTTCTTTTTTCCTGGGTTCTGAAAAATGCATTTCAAATGAACCTTCTGAACATGGGTGCCATTCAAACATGCCGGGTTTTTTCAATTTTGGCGGGTGCCGCGCTTTATCCCATGGCTTTGGGTGCGGGCGCATTTGATCCTTATCCTGCAGGCTGGCATTTTTCCTGGCTTTTTGTTATTCTCCTAGGTGTCACTTTAGTGTTGCTTTTCCTTAAAAATCGATTTTCCGTGGTCCTTCTGGCAACCATTTTGGCTTATGATCTCCATCTATTGGAATCCAGCAATCTCTGGGACTACCTGGTGGATCCGATTCTGGTCATCGTTTCCATCGTTGGATTGACTGTACGGATTGTTACAGTTTACTTTTTAAACAATATCATAACCATTCGGCAAGAATAGAGGCTTCGGAGTGAGTGGGAATTTAAAAAAAAACATTACGAAACTGATCCGGATCGGCATCAGTTTGGGTCTAATAATCTGGCTTTTTTCGCGATTCGACCTTAAAGGGGTCTGGCATGCCCTTGAAAGACTTCCGGTGTCCCTATGGATCGCTGCCTTCAGTATTTTGCTGATCGCCCAGATACTGAGCAGTTTCCGATGGTGGATACTCGCAAAAGCACTTCAGTTCAAAGGCGCGTGGTCAACTTACCTGGGATTCTATTTCGTGGGCATGTTTTTCAACCTGTTCCTGCCAACGGGCATAGGCGGGGATGTTTTCAAGGTTCACTTCCTTTCAAGAGGCGTCAGCAAAAAATTTGCCGCGACCCTGACGGTCTTGGGAGATCGTTTTTTTGGGCTTGCCACCATGGTGCTGATTGGATCGATTGTTGTTTTGATTCAAAAGGGTCTTTTGCCAAAACCCTTTGAGGACGGTCTGATTATCAGCGGGGGCGTGATTATTTTAACATTGGCGGGAATGCCGTTTATCTTCAAAATTTTGAGGCGCATGGACTTTTCAATTCTAAGGGCTGTTCCGGCCTCCATAACCCAATTACAGAAACCAGCTATCTTGTTGCCGATCCTGGGACTCTCTTTCTGCCTTCAGGCCATGGGCATGGGGGCTGTTGCGCTTATGGGAAAAGGGATGGGTATCCATGTTTCGCCGATCTTTTATTTCGCAGCCCTTCCCATCGTCAACATCATGACCATGATTCCCATTACCTTTAGCGGCATCGGTGTCCGAGAAGGGGCATTTGTTTATTTCCTTGGGCTTAAGGGAGTTGAGCCTGAACCGGCGCTGGCCCTGGGACTTTTATTTTTTTCCATACAGGTCGCCACCAGCCTTGTGGGCGGCGTGGCCTACGCCTTAGGCTTTCATCGCAACTCAATCCACCAACAACAAGCATCGTCAAATTGTGGATCGGCAAACGACCCAGAAAAGCAGGGCACGCAATCAGCTTGAATCGTACCTGAATGATATGGTACAAATCCGCATCCCGCAATCCGAAACCCGCAATCCAAATGACACTATACAGATATATATTCAGGGAAATATGGCCAACTTTTCT